>NZ_JBQEPK010000004.1:0-210889 GCF_052045615.1 Methylobacterium sp. 22177
AGCTTCGGGTCGAACACGCGCTCGCAGGAGCAGTAGAAGCTGTTGCCGTCGATCAGCGCCACAGCGCGGCCGCCGCCGATGCGGTCGCGCCGGCGGGCCTCCGGCGTGCTCACGAGAGCTGCCCGCGGGCGACGTGCCAGCGGATCGAGAAGCGGACCACGCCCCAGATCGCCCCCTCGGCGAACTCGTCGACCGCGAAGGCGGGCAGGTCCGGGTTGCAGAAGGCGAGCCGGGCGACGTTGCCGTCGATCACGAGGCGTTTGCAGCTCATCTGGCCATCGATCGCCACGACGACGACGCTGCCGTGGCCCGCCTTCAGGCTGCGGTCGACGCAGGCGAGGTCGCGGTCATAGATGCCGGCGCCCTCCATGGACGAGCCGGCGATCCGCCACAGGAAGGTGGCGGGCGGGTTCGGCACGAGCCAGCGGGGCAGCTCGAGCGCGCCCTCGAGGAAGTCGTCAGCCGGGGACGGGAAGCCGGCGCAGAGCGCCTGCCCGATCAGCGGGACGCGGACGGCGTCAGGGCTATGAACCAGCAGTTCGTCGATGCGGTGAACTGACATGAGGCTCAGGCTGCGCAGCCGAGGCCGCGCGCGTAACCGTGGGAGACCAGTCGTCCATGGTCAGCGAGGTGGCTCTCGGCTGCGTCGATGTCGGCAAGGGCGTCGGTGATCGCCTGCACTAGCGCCGCCCAGCCGTCCCGATGCGCGGCCTGGTAGTAGTGAAGCGCGATCGCCTCGGCTTCAGTGAGACGAAACTCCACAGGCGGCTCGTGCTGGAGAGCGTGCATCGCATTTCGATTCCCTGCTAGAACAGACTGAGAACAAAGCGCAGGGGTGATCGCGGTTCAACCGTCGGTGTGGCGGCGGCTCGGATAGCGGTGGATCGCTGTGGAGGGTTCCCGAAAAGGGCAACGGCAACGGAGCTTTACCGCAACCGAAGCCGCCGAGACGAGACGACGACGATGGCGATGAAGACGGCATTCGTGGTGCAGCCCTTCGAGGTGCACCGGAAGCGGCTGCGGCCAGCCCGGCAGGAGCCTGCGCAGACCGAGAGCGGGGCGGTGAAGAAGGCCGAGAACTTGGCCAAGCGAATGCCGGGCGCGGCTGCGCTGAAGGTGGTAGCCGACGACGAGACCGGCGAGTTGGAGGGCGTCACGATCCTCGGCCAGTGGGGCGAGATCCCCGACGACTTCGCCGAGAGCCTGCAGGGCGGGTAGAACGAGCGATTGGCTCGGATCCCGAGCTCAGGAGAGAGGGAACCGTCAGCCTTGATCCAGCTTGGCTCGGCATGCCTGGAAAAACGCCCGCCAAGAAGAAGCCGGTCAAGGCGAAGGTCGCCGAGAAGGCGCCCCGCAAGATAGGCCTACCAACGCAGCTTGCGGCGATCCAGACGCGGTATCGCGACGCGCTGCTCGACGCAGCCGAGCGGCCCTACGCAGAGCAGGGCGATCGCATCCGGTCCGCATTAGCGAAGCTGCTCGCGGAGAAAGCTGCGCTGGGCGTGAAGGACGGCGAGGAACTCGCCGAAGTAGAGTAGCCCTACGGCCCCGCTCCCCGAGTTGCGAACTCCCAAACGGGCGGCCCCCAGGTCTGCCCGGGCTTCGTCAGGTAGCCGGAGAAGCGGTCGAACACGATCCGGTCAGGCTCGACGCCGACCAACGGGCTGTCGTTGACCATCAGCGCACCGGCGTACTCGATCCGCAGGAAGCCGTGCTCGGGGCGGGCGCCGAAGAGCTGCTCCGCAGTCCAGCTGAGCTGGAGTGCAATTACCTTAAAGAGCATCGTCAATATTTTCCGAGCCCATTCGCACTATGATATCGTCAGTTGTACCGCATATTTATCAAACTTATCGCAAACATTGTGGTTGAACTACCGTCTAAATAAATCGTTACGAGCGTCGCGTACAAATCATCAACCGGGAGCTTATTATTTGCATTGAGGCGAATCATTTTGCGCGCGAAGTAGAATGAGTTTATACAGTCACAATTCGATGCGGGAGAATATCGGATGAGGCGGTCTGCTAATTTTTCTGCAATGGCTGCGGCAAGCGCAGTCTTATTGCTTTCCTATTCCCCCGCCTATGCTGATATTACTGAAGGAATTTTTCGAGAAGTGACGAAATCCGCCTGCTATGGAAGCAGTCCTACTTTAGCAACGATGTATGTAGTTCGCAAAGATGATGGCGGATTTTCAGGTAGAATTGAGTTTATCTTTAAGGAAAAACCTTTCAGAGTTTTGCTTTTGGGATCAGGTATCGTCGACGGCAAAGAAAAACTTTTCGCAAAATCCTGGGCATCGCCTTATAGCCAAGAAGATTTGCCAAAAATCAATATTAATTGGATTGCGGGCAGCTACCTGATTACAATAACAGCAAAAGATTGGCGATGCCTGAGTGCTGATTATATACCTAACGGAACATCGCGAAGGGAGGCTCTGCTAGCGGAGCAAACGAAGTACGACGACGCTGATCGGCGTAGATGTGCAGCGTCTGCGAGTAATTACGAGACGTCTGATCTGGAAGTGGCGACAAATTTTGCGGCCGCCGCGAGCATATGTCAAACTGAAAACTTTACTTATCTAACAAAAATTGGGCAGAGCCAAATTTTTGAAATAAATGGTGACATGTGCAAATCAAGTTTGTTTGGCATGCATTTGCGGACACATCGCTTCCAAAACAGAGTTACAAACTGTAAGACCATCGATAATGAGGTCGAATGCAATAGCAATGTATATATGTTTTGTAAATCAACAGGTTCAGAGCGAGATTTGAACGATTGTAATAAATTCAATCTAATGTTTGATGCTGCCGTAAAATACAAGTATGATAAGATAGCATGCACTTGGAAATCGACATCATTTCAACCTCTCTTTGGAACCGTACAGCAAAATCCAAATGCACGATAAGACAATCTTGACATGATATTTTGTATGACAACTCGGTCTTTTTCGAGGTTGGCGCCGAGCGGATGCCTTGCTCAAGTTCGCCCGCATCGCCGCCCACCGCGTCGGGGTCAGATGCCGGCACGGCGAGGCGTGCTCGGACAGGCGCTCGATCTGGTCGCGCCAGGAGGCGACGGCGGGAGGGAGGTCGGACATGACCGGCGGGGTATGGTCGAATGGTTGCTGAAACAAGAAGGCGTGGGTCCAGACAGACGTTTGCTTTGCCGCATGCTCGTAGCCGTTCAGCGGACGTATGGCGGCCCGGCGCAGAACCCACCACCCCACATACGCAGAGCCGGGAATGACCAGATGCGCATCCTCTCGGCTACCAGGGCCGCCATACCCGCTCACGATAAGCAGGAAATCGCCCGGCGCTAGGCCGGGCCGCATTGGTCAAGTGTGTCGCGGGTCGCGCACCTTTGGGTACTCTTCTTCAGGTTCGTCCCAGTTCGGTATTTCCTGCCGCGCGGGCGCGGGGTCAGCGGCAACGACGACCGCGCGCGACGCCTTGCCGGACGGCTTCATCAACATTTTCAGCGCCTGGATCTTACTTTCCAATTCGCTTAGCCCATCGAAGTCAAGCAGCGCTTCGATTCGGACGGTGTTGCCCCGGATGCTCAGGTTAGGTTCGTTCAGTTCCAAATCACTCTGCGCCTGTACGGCGGCGGGCGGCGGAGTTGGTGAGGGGGCGGTCGCAACGAACTGACTGCTCATGGTCGCTGTCTCCTCTCGGGGGTGAGCCAGAGGTGACGCTGCATCGAACTCGTCTTCGACGCTCACACTTTCGTAAGCGTTTTCTTGCTGGAGGTACGCGCAGGTCTCCAGGTACGCTTTTGCTGCATATGGGATTGCCGCCGAAGCGAAGCCCGCTCGGGTGAGGTAGGACGTCAGCGTCGTCAGGGACGGCGGCGTGTTCGAATAGCGGTCCCGCAACTCCCGGAATAGGTCGGGGGCAAAACCAGCCTCGTGGAGTGCTTCGCGCTGCTCCTGATCACTATCTGGGTGCATGATGCGCATTGCCAGATCTGTCACCCGCAACTGGCCCTTCGCGACCTTTTCGGCCAGCGCGTAATGATAGAGCGCCGAGATTGCGCGATCAGAGCTGCCCGTCGCGCCAGCGAACCCCATGTGTCGGGCAGCATCTTCTCGCGACACCGGGTACTGCCGGTCCTGGGCGTGGATTTTTCGTGCCCATTCAACCACTTCCTTTAAGGGGGCGCTGGGGTAACCGGGGCTTCTGATCCTGGACATTGCTGCCTCCGTCGCGCCGCTTTGGCGCCCTTCAGCAAGGAATGTACGGTGTCAGAGCCCGTTGCGCCACAAAAATCTTGCTGACTAGCGCAGCAAGAGGTTGACGGCCTAGCACTGCGCCGATATTTGGGGTTTGTGGTCGCCCAGAAATGAAATCGGCCCGGCGAGGTGTCCTACCACCAAGCCGAGCCGATTTCTGGGTCCCGCCCCGAGGGTGATGTCCTACGGGTGGGGTGGCGAAGTGCGTCCTTCGCGTACCAGCGGAGATAGCGCGCTTCGTCCACGGTCGCAAGGATGTCCTATGCGTCGAGGACTACTATGGCTAATCGGTCTTGCCACTACGTGGCTCCGTACACCCGCGTCCGCTTCGGTCAGTTGGAGCATGTCACCGGGCACTGGCGCTGCTGCTGGTAACCCACCGCTCTCCCGTGCCGTCTGGCTTCGTATTCTAAAACGCCAGTGGTGCACCGCGAGGAATTCAGGTTGGCCGTCGAGGGACTTCGTCCCCCGGCGGCCATTTCTATTCACACGCTCGATAAATTCTCTACGTTGCCCGCTCGGCCCCGCCCCGATCTGCTCACGGGGCGCGGCAGCGGTTGCCCGATCAAAAGCGGCGCATGAAATCTCCGAGTTCGAGGCTCATCCCCGCTTGGAAGCCGATGTGCCATGCCCGCACTTCGGTAGGTAACATCCCGGCTCTCAGGTGCTCCTGGGCCACGATGATGCCGACCTCTTCGACCCGACGCACGAGGCCTTGAATGCTGCCCGTCTCGGGGCTCAGCGTCTTGATCATCTCGCTCGCCGCAAGCCGTCCAGCCTTTTCACCCCGAACGGCAGGAGAATGCGGGTCGCTCTGCGACGGCATGGGGGTCGATTGCCTCTTCTGCGGGAGCCGAATTTCAGCGCGGCTCGCGTGCCTGGATGGCGAGCGTCACTTGCCGGATCGTTTGAGCATCCTCTACGCGTGCGTCCCGAATTGAGAACGGGCAGCGGCGTGCTGCTCGGCGGCAGGGGGCTGTCAGAGTGGACGACGAGGACTACGACTTCGAGAGTTCGCCCCTATCAGGTCCCTTCACGCGCGACGGGCATGAGGTTGAGGTCGAGATCTACCGCCTTGCCGGCACGCAGGATCGGTGGCGTATGGAGGTGATCCACTTCTCCGGCTGCACGCGGTGGCAGGACACGTTCGCCACGGACTTGGATGCACACGCGGCCTTTCTCGCAACGGTCGAGGCTGCTGGGATGGGTCCCTTCGTCGGCGATCGGCCCAAGGCGATGAACTGACCGTCGTGCTGTCGTGAAAAAGCCCGCGCCGGCGGACCGGGCGGGCTTCTTAGGCTCGGCACCGACAAGGGAGGAATCCCGCCAAACCTGCAACTGAGAGTGGGTGAGGAGCAGGGAAAGACAAGCCCCCGACGGTAGGGACGCTGGAAGCGAGGACACGACTCTCGCCTAGGCAAATCGAACCACCCACCGTTAAAAGCGTTCACGCCCCGCAACTACGGAAAGCACGACATGAAGGTGATCTCAGCGACCGTCCTTGGCCTGGCGCTCCTCAGCGGCGCCGCTCCGGCCTTCGCACAGCCATACGGCGGACGCGACTACGGCTACGATCGCGGCGACTACGGCCCTCGTGACCGGGGCTACGGAGATCGGGGCTATGGCGATCGTGGCTACGGCGACCGCGACCGCCGCGACTACGATCGGGACTATGACCGAGGCTCGCGGGGCGGGCGTGGCGACTACGCTTTCAACGAGATGGAATATCTGCGCTGCAATCCGGACGTGCGCCGAGCGGTCATCGGCCGAGCGATCAAGTCCGGTCTGGAACACTACCGGAAGGTCGGCATGGCCGAAGGCCGGAAGCTGACCTGCAATTAGAGCGCGTCTGAAGAGCGGAGCAGGATGTAAGAAAGCCCCGCGCGGCGGTGCCGGCGGGGCTGAAACGACGAATGGCGCCCCGGCCGAAGCCAGGGCGCCCGCGCGGATGCACGCTGAGGATGCGGCGGGTCAGTCGGGCGGCCGCCTCATGAAGGCCTTCAGCATCGCTTCGCGGGTCTCCTTCATCTCGTCGCGCACCGAGACCACCATGTCGTCGATGCGCCGCTCCAGGCGCGTGATCACGTCACCGGTCACGTAGGTCCGCGCCACCTCGATCTTGAAGGCGTTCAGCTTCTCCTCGAGGGAGCGGATCTCGATCTTCGCCGCCGCCATGTCGATCGTGAGCGGCGAGACCGCTTCCTTCGTGCCAGTGCGCAGCTTCCCGACGACCCAGTCGACGCCCTTGCCGACCGAGAACAGGAACAGCGCGAGCGCGATGAGCTGCGCCCAGGTGATCGGCCCGGGCGACAGGAAGGACGTGTCCATGGCGGCGGTCTTTCGCGGCCCTGCCCCTCTCCGGGGCGGGAGAGGGTTACCGGGTGAAGGTCTTCTTGACGCCGAGCAGGCCGATCAGGCCGACGCCGGCCCAGATGATCGTCTTCTGGATCTCCAGGTACTCGCCCGGCATCGCGGCGATCTTCCAGGAGCCGACCGTGTGACCGTCCCAGGGGAAGCAATCGAAGGTGACGGCACCGAAGTGGATGATCGCGATCGCGAACGCGACGGGCATCATCCAGGCGGTCAGTAGGGAAGCCCGATCGGCGTTCCGCGCGGCCGCGACCTGCTGCTGCGCCACGACCCAGGCCTGGAACATCTGCGCGTTGGTCGAGACGTCGGCGCCGACATCGACCTGGTGCTTGGCGAGATCCGTGTCCGCCCGCTTGTTGGCGAAGTCGAGGATCTTGCCGAGAAGACCGGGGACGAGCGTGAGGAGAGCGGTGAGCATCAGCGGGACCCTCCGGGCGCGTCACGGTCCGGCGCGCGCATGGGCGGCGTGGTCGTGTAGGCCCGCATCACGAGGCCCATCAGGAAGCACCCGGCCACGATAGCCTTCGCGGTCCCCTCCGGCGCGCCCATGTCGATGAGCAGCTGCCGGAAGTCGACGGCGTGCAGCGCATCAAGCAGCGCCAGCAGGAAGGCCGGCGTGAAGAAGATGAAGGTGCGCCAGCCGCTGAGGCGGCGCCACAGCATGCGGGCGCGGTGGAAGCGGGAGCGCGGCATCAGGAGGCCTTTCGTCCGAGGAAGAGGTCGACGAGGCGGGTGAAGAGGCTCGGCCGGGCGGCCGCCGGCTTCGTGCCCGTCATCGGCGCGAGCGGGTCGGGCGCGGTCGCCGGAGCCGGCAGCGTGCCGGCCATCGCCTTCACGGGCGAGCGGTCCCCGCGGCGCGCGTAGACCTTGGCGCCGGCGTAGGAGGCGAGGGCGGCCTGGTCGTGCTCACCCTGCCGGCGCGAGATGATCGCGGCCGGCTTGTTCCACATCAGGAACGCCCCGACGGCGCCCGCGAGGTCGCCGGCATTGACGCGCCGGACCACGGTCGAGTGCGCGAAGCCGACCGGCCCGATGTTGTAGGCGAGGCTCACACAGGCATCGAAGAACGGCTGCGGGACGGGCTTGGCCAGGGCGGCGCGGACCGGCGCCGCGTACTTCTCCAGCGCGGCGGCGAAGAGGGCGTCGGACTGGAGGGGCGTGATCGTGAGGCCCGGCACGACCTTGATCAGCCCGGAGGCGGTCGTGATGCCGGTGCCGATCGTCCAGACGCCGACGGAATCCTTGTAGGCGGTCAGCCGGGTGCCTTCGCGCCCCTCGAGGGCGGCGCGTCCGATGGGCGAGACGTCCATGGTGGTCTCCGGGTCAGCCGAGGATGGCGAGGTGGACGCGGCCGACGCCCGACAGGCCGATGGCCCGGGCCGCGCCGCGCGAGAGATCGATCGCCCGACCGGCGATGAACGGGCCGCGGTCGTTGATCCGGACGACGACCGACCGGCCGCCGTAGGTCACCCGCACCCGGGTCCCGAACGGCAGGCTCCGATGCGCGGCGGTCAGCCCGTCGGGTGCGAACCGCTCACCGTTCGCGGTGCGGTGGCCGGAGCCGTACCAGGACGCGACTTCGGCCTGGGCGCGCGGGACCGATCCCGCGAGCGCGAGGCACGCGAGGGCGGCCCGCGCCGCGTGACGCAGGGGCATGATGGCTCCGGGCATGAAAAAGCCGCCCGGAGGCGGCGCGGAAGGACAGGTCGGGCGGGGTGGCGTCAGGCGGCGAGGCGCGCGGCCAGGACGAGGTTCTGCCACTCGTCGTACCGGACCGAGAGCGTGCTGGTCTGCCGGCCGTCGGCGTCGAGCACGGGACGCTCCTCGATCTCGACGCGCCGGCCGCCGTCGGCCTCCGGATCGTCGACCGCCACCGGCACCATCACCGCGTCGGGGGTCCGGCACAGCACCGACCAGGCGAAGGCGTCCTCGCCCTCGGCCTCGAACGCCGCGGCGATGTCCTGGGCTATCACCCCGACGTGCCAGCGCGCTTTGTCGGCGCCCTTCTCCTCGATCGACTGCTTCAGCTTGTACCGGCGCATCGGCACCGCCCGGACCGCGCGCAGCACGCTGTCGGGGATGGCCTCGATCTCGTCCTTCAGCTTCGCGTCCGAGTTCACCGTGACGGCGTTCTGGAGGTAAAGGTTGCGCCACTGGAGCGACGCGCTCTTGCCGAGGTCGCGGGTGTTGGTCGCGGCTGGCGAGATGCCGGTGCTGTCCACCGCGACCTGTTGGGCGCCGGCCGTGGTCAGGTAGACGGTCGTCGGGGCCTGGAGCTGGAGGAAGGCCCCGCTCGAGGCGGCGATCGTGCGCGAGCCGCCGTCGAGGCTGATGTCGCCCGACAGGCTGCTGGCGCCCACTACGGTCAGCCCGGAGTTGAGCGTCGCCGTCCCGGTCACGGCGAGGCCGCCGTTGAACGTGCCCTTGCCGGTGCTGGTCAGGGTGCCGCCGACCGTGAGCACGCCGGACAGGGCGAGGTCGTTGTTCAGCGTCGCCTTGCCGGTCACGGTCAGGGTCGAGCCGAAGCTCGCCGCGCCGGTCGCGCTGAAGGTGCCGCCGACCGTACCGTTGCCGGTGACGCTGAGCGACCCGAGCGAGGCCGCGCCGGCGGTGGTGACCGCGCCGAACGTGCCCGTGCCGGTCACAACGAGGTCGTTCCCGAAGGTGCCCTTGCCGGTGACGTTGAGCGTAGTCCCGAACGAGCCCCCGGCCGCGACCGTGAGGCCGGTGCTGTCCACGGTCACCCGCTGCACGCCCGCCGTGGTCAGGAAGACCGTGGTCGGGGCCTGTACCTGGAGGAAGACGCCGGCCGTCGCCGCGATGGTGCGCGACCCGCCGCCGAGGTTCAGATCCCCGCCCGCGGTCAGGCCGCCGCCGAAGGTGCCGGCCGCGGCCACGGACAGGCCGGTGCTGTCGACCGTGACGCGCTGCGTGCCGCCGGTCGACAGGTAGACGGTGTTCGGGCCCTGGAGCTGGAGGAAGCTGCCCGAGGTCGCCATGATCGTCCGGGAGCCGCCCGCGAGGGCGACATCGCCGGCGATGGCCGCGCCGTAGCCCGCGACCGGCGCCATGCCGAGACCGACGCGGCCCGCGGTGTCCGCGTGGACGCCGAGCACGCCGCCGGCCGTGAGGCCGACCGCGCCGCCGCTGCCGGGGACGAGGAACAGGCCGGAGTTCTGCGCGGACCCGAAGGTGTAGCTCGGGGCTCCGACCGAGCCGCTGTCGTCGGCGTACATGCGGCGGATTCCGCCGAACAGGCCGGTGTGCGTGTCCCAGACGAAGGAGGGCGGGGGCAGCGTCTCGCCGTCCGAGGTCGAGTAGGCCGGGGCGCGGTTGCCGCCGGTCCCCCAGTTCCCGATCCAGCCGCCGAGGATGTGCCCGGCGAAGAAAGTGTTCTCGCACGGGAAGAACCCATCCTGGCTCGCGATGCCGCGCACGCCGCCCGAGCCGGCATCGGCCCCGTTGCCGCCGGCATAGGTGAACATCATCGGCAGGAGGTTGTTGTCGATCCGGTCGATGACGACCGCGGCGCAGCCGGCCGCGCCGGGGATCTCCGACTTGATGCGGAAGTTATTGCGGCTGAAGCCCTGGTAGAAGTAGCCGGGCGCGTTCTTGGCGACGACCGCCTCGTAGGCGCGTAGCACCGTACCTTCGGCGGTGCGGGTCGCAGGCAGGGTCGTGGTGATCCGCCCCGTGCACTCCATGAAGCCCTGCGTCAGGCCGTTGAAGGTCGGGCCGTTGATCGTGCGCAGGACCGCGCCGTTCGCGGTGTAGCGCTGGACCTCGAACTCGAGGTTGGACCGGAACGCATGGATCACGTCGACACCGGTCGCGGCGATGCCCATGCAGTTCACCGACAGGCGCACGTCCACGCCGGTGATCGGGCCGTTGAGCCGGAACACCTGACCGGTGCCCCAGGAGCCGACCGCCACGAACTCGGTGCCGCCCGGGCCGCCGACCTCGCCGCCGCCGGGGGTCGAGCAGCCGCCGGCCGGCAGGACCGAGAAGCCCGCCACGGTCGAGACGCTGGTGTCGGTGCCGTTGCCCAGCTCCCAGGCCGGGGCGTTCACGTTGGCCGGATCGGGCGCGAGCGCGATCTTGCCCGTGGGCAGGTACAGGGTCCGGCCGGTCGTGAGGTAGGCCTTGGCGACGTTGAGGCCGATGCGGTTCGCCGTGGCCTGGATGACCGTGAGCACGTTCGGCACGACGCCGAACCAGCCCGCCTGCATGGCCGGCTTGCCGAGGTCGAGCTGGAACCACGTCCCGGCGGCGTCCTGGATCGCCATCGGGCCGGCCGAGGTGCCGCGGATGTAGGTCGCGCCGACGCCGTAATCGCCCGCGACCGCGAAGCCGGACACCCTGAATGAGTTGATCGGGATGATGCGGCTGGGGATGTCCGCGCGGGCGATGCCCAGCGCGACCACGGGCGCGATCGCCGAGGTGAGCGGCTGCGATGCGCCGCCCGGCAGCGTGATCCGAAGCTTCGTCGCGTTGCCGCCGATCACCCAGCCGGTGGCGAGCCACGCGTCGGTGGTCTCGTCGTAGACCACCGAGACGGTGGTGCCGGCCACGAGGTCGCCCGGATCGAACTCCTTCCCGGCGATGTCCCGCCAGGGCTTCGGCCCGGAGCCGTCGACGTTGAGGCTGGCCGCCCCAGTGTTGGTGCGGTCGAGCCGCAGCAACAGGGACATGCCCGGCCGGAGCTCGGACACGCCCGACGAGGTCGCCGCGACGTAGGCGTTGGCTGTGCCGGTCGTGACGATGCCGCCGCCCTGGTCGTCCGCGTAGGCGCGCATCGCCGCCATCACGGACCGGACCAGGCCCGGCAGGTTGCGCGCCGAGGCTCCGTCGATGGCCTGGATCAGGGCATCGGACAGCGCATTACGGGCCGCAGACAGCGACCAGTTCCAGACACCCATGACGGTGTTCTCCGAAGGTTAGGTCTTGATGGCCCAGATCACGACGGCGCCCGGGGGCACGTTCGGATGCGGGTCGCCCGAGCCGGCCGTGTCGATCACCAGCGTGTGGACGTGGTTCGGGGTCGGATCGATCGTGTGGGTGTGGTCGCCGTCGATCGGGATGTCGTGCGCGTGCGAGCCGCCCGGATCGGTCGAGAAGGCATGCCCGTGGTTGCCGGCGGCGCCCGTCGTGAAGGTGTGCGAGTGCGGCCCGCTCTGGGTCGTCTGGCCGTTGCCCTGCGAACCCAGGTTGATGCCGGTCACGACCTGCGCGTTGTTCGGCGTCGCGGTGCTCACCAGCCCGTAGCCGTACTGCACGACGTGGGCGTGATCGCCACTGATGTCGCTCGTCCCGGTGTGCGCGTGGTTCCCCGACAGCGCCGTCGAACCCGTGTGAGTGTGGTCGCCGCCGACCTTCGTGCCGCCGTGGTCGTGCGAGCCGGCCTTCTGGATCTCGGGCTCGAAGAAGCCGGCCGGCGACATGGTCGAGGTGTGCATGTGGCGCGGCATCTGCGGGGCCAGCATCACCACCTGGTCGGCGCCGCCCACGGTGCCGAGCGAGCCGTCGAGGCCGCCCGCCGCGGTCAGCCGGCCGGTGCCGCGGTTGGCGCCGAACAGGGTGCGCCCACGGGCGTCGGGCAGGTTGAAGGTCGTGAAGCCGTCGCCGTTGCCCCATCCCGTGCTGATCGTGGCGAACAGGGCGGCGTAGGCCGTGCGCGAGACCGCGCGGCCGTCGCAGATCTCCCAGCCCGAGGGCACGTTGGGCCCGGCGAACGCCTTGATCGCGCCGGCCTGCTCGGTGGTCGGCGACAGGGTGCGGTAGACCTGCGCGACCGGGTCGTAGACCACCGACCACACGACGTTCTGGCCGATGTCGCCCGGCCCGAACTGCGTCCCGTCCCAGCGCAGCCATGGCTTCGGCGTGTTGCCATCGGCCGCGAGCGTGCACGGGTTGAGGTTGGTGGTCGTGGTTCGGAACTTGAGCGTGTGCGCCCGGCCCGCGGCCTTCTCCGAGACGCGCTGCTGGGTGAGCACGGTGTAGGCGTCCGACCCGAAGGCCTGGTTCACGCCCGAGTTGTCGACCAGCCACAGCGCGACGGAGGCCATGAGCGCCCGCATCGCGTCGTTGATCGTCTTGGCCGGCTGCCCTTCGTTGAACAGGATCGGGGGATCCGAGACGTCGTTGCCCGAGGGCGCGACGTCCCAGTTGATGGCGCCGGGCATAGAGCCGTCCTCGGGTTAGCGGGTCGTGGCGCCGGGCAGCAGCGCGAAGAACCGCTGCGCGTCGAAGCCGGGCGCCTGCCGGCGGTTCGGCGGCAGCGGGGCAGGCGCGGGGGCCGGGGCTGCGGCCGCCTGGGCGACCGGCGAGGCAGCCGGCGCGTCGGCAGCGGTGAGCGCGCGGAGGATCGACGCGACCTGGGTGGTGCGGTCCTGCTCCGGCGCCTGCATCGCGGCGCCGCCGGCGGGCGTGACCGAACCTGCGGTACCGGCGGCGACCGGTCCGGCGAGGCCGAACGCGCCCCGGCCGACGCCGCCGCCAGGCATCTGCATGGTCGGCGCTGTCCCGCCCACCTTGCCGTTCGCCCAATCAACAAGCTGCCCGGCCGTCATCGGCCGCACGAACGGGTTGGCCGAGACCTGTCCGGGCTGGAGGACCTGCACGACCGGTGTGGACGGATCCGCCGAGAGCACCGCGCGGGCGCCGCCCGGCCCGGCGAAGTGCGAGAGGTATCGGGTGCCGTCGGTGTCCGGCAGGCCGGCGGCGCGGAGCTTGGCCCCGTTCTCGTCGCCGTAGTGCTGGATCATCTCCCTCGAGATGTCCGGGTCGTTGCGCAGGGCGAGGATCTGGTCCTGCGGCAGCCCGGCGAGGTCGGGCCGGTACTTCGCGACCTGATCCAGCCACGTCGAGTCGATGAACTGGCCGAGGCCGGTCGCTGAGGAGCGCGGGTTCTTGGCCGTCGCGTTGCCGCCGGACTCGGCCGTCACGACCTGGTCGGTGTAGGCCATGCGATGCTCCGGAAACGCAAAAGGCCCGCGCGATGGCGGGCCTTGCAGGGTCCGGCGCGCAGCGCTGCGGACGGTGGCTGTTTCGGGCAGTTCGCCCGTCGGGTCAAGAGTGGTCGGGGCGCTGACCGGTCCGGCGGGACGTGCTACCGTCCCGGCATGCCCCGCTGGCTTTCACGAACGCTATGGATGCTCGCACAGGCCGCCGCGATCGGCGGAGGCATGTATCTAAGCTTCTGGAGCAGCTACGCCGATCCTACGCCAGCGCCTCCGCAAGCCTACCTGATCGTGCTCATATGCTGGATCTGCATGACGGCCTTCGCGACCGCCTGCATCACCCGCCTATGGGACTGGCTTCTCCGGTCGTTTTCCGCCGGTCGCGCCCGAGTTGGCCAGGGTGAGCAACCTCGTGGCGAAGAGCTGAGCATTCGGCGTCCCTTCCCGCGAGCGGAGGAGCGCACGCAAGTCGGGCAGCGCCGCCGGATCGGTTAGCATCCGAGCGAGCTGGGCGCCGTTCACCTCGATCCGGTGGCGCAGATGCGCCTCCTTCGCGGCATTCTTCAGCCCAAATAGCACCGCGCCGCCCGCGCCACCGACGCCGCCCGCCAATCCGCCGACAGCGGCATGCGTGGCGGCATCCGAGATCGCGGAGGCGAGTGGGCCCTTCGACTCCGCCATCTGCTTGCGCAGGTCGATGTTGAAGGCCGTGTCGCTGCCCTTCTGCGGGCGCCAACCGGTCGCCTCAAGGGAGTTCAACATCCGATCCAGGCCGCCCCAGATCGTGTCACCGTTCGGAAGCGCACGGATCGACGCTTCGAGGTTCCGCGCCTGCTGCGGGTTGCCCCGTACACCCGAGGCGAACGCGGCGCCGCCGTACTGGGCGGGAACGCCACGCAGGTCGCGCGTGCCGGCATTCAGCGCGGTCTCCAGATGGATGCGGGCGAGATCCCGTGCGGCGGCGGGGTTGTTGCGCGCCACCGCCCCCATCGCCGCCGCCACCTCTTGGTGGTTGGCTCCGGTCGGCGCGCGCGGGAACAGCACGTTGACCGCGCGGCCGATGTCGCCTGTCTGTGCCAGCTCGCCGAGCGGCGAAGCCTCGACCCGGGCGAGCCCGTCTCGCGCGCGCACCACGTCGTCGAGGCGGTGGTAGACGGCCGGCATCTGCTCCAGCACATCGGAATTGTCGCGCAGCGCCTCGGAGAGCTTCGCGGCATCGACGTTGCCGTGCCGGTCGGTTGCCCCGTCCAGGATGCGGGACGCGACATGCCCCTCGTAGGCGCGTCGCGCCTCCGGGGTCGCGTGATCCAGGAACTCGCGCGAAGCGGAGGCGCCCGACAGGTTGGTCGGGACCTGCTCCGTTGGGGTCGCCATCCGCCCGGTGCGGGGATCCTGTGCGGTGATCCGGGCGAGGGGAGTGTTCCCGGTGAACGGGTCGATCGGCCGGCTGTTGGCGGCGAAGTTCGCGTCCGCGGTCGCCACCTCGGGCACGCGCTTCAGTTGCTCGTCGAGCACCGAGCGCGTGGCCTGCAGATCCCGAACCTTGGTCGCGTCGCCGATGTCCTGCGCGGCGCGGATGCTGAAGTCGAGGCGCTCCCGGGCATGCAGCAGCCCGGCGACGCTCATGTCTAGATCACCGCCCGGCTCGCGCAGATCGCGTGCGACGCTGCTCAGCGCCCCGCGCACGTCCCCCTTGGCGGTGCGGCCCTGCTCCGCGACGACCGCGAGCGCCGGACGCGGGTCGACCTGCCCGAACCGAACGTCTGGGATCTCCTCCGTCACGGTTGGCGTCTTCACGAGCGGCGCGGGCTGCTCGCGCATACCCGCGACGACGGCCTCAAAGGCGTCGACCGGGTCGTTATGCTGCCCGCGGACGAGAGAGCCGACCACTCGGTCACGGATGTCGGGGTGCAGCGTGCTCGCGTCGATGCCGACCTTGCCGAGGTCCTCGCGGAGGCGGCTGTTCGCGAGGGACACCGCCTGGCTGTAATCGTCGGCGAGCTGGCCTGCCGTCGGCGCGCCGCCCGCGCTCCGGCTCGTGCCGAGCGGGTACGAGGGGAATCCGCGCTGCTCGTTCTGGAGCTTGCGCAGGAGCTCGGACGAGATGTCCCGCGCCATGCCGCCATCGGCATCGGGCCGGAAATACCCTTCCTCGATCAGCCGCTCGCGCCAGAAGTCGTCGATCCCCTTGCCGGTCGGGCGGGCGACGTTGCCCTGCCCGGGGATGTTGAACCGGTGCAGATCGGTCGCGGCGACATCGCCATCGAGCCGGATGCCGCCGTTGCGCGCGATGAAGCGCGCGAGGCTCTCCGGCCCTGCCGCAGCGGCCTCCGCCTCCGGACGCACGAAGGCCTCCAGCGGACGTGGCGCCGCGTCGGTGAACTGCGGGCGCGAGTAGGCCTGCGGCGTCACGATGGGCTCGCCGGGCCGTTCCACCGAAATCGTGCGCTCGACCCCGACCGTCTCCGGCGCGGAGCGGGCGGCCGCATAGTCCCGCGCCGCCTGCTCCGAACGTGCAGCCTCGCGGGCGTCGAGGACACTTCGCATCTGAGGCTGGATCACGCGCCCAGCCTGATCGGCGGTCACACGCGGCCCGACGACATCGCGCGCGGCCGCGAGCGCCATGCCTTCCGGCGTTTGGCCAAGTCCCGCCCGGGCTGCGGCCTGGACATCGAGGCCGACAGCGGACGGGGCGGCGTTCTCCGGACCGATGCCACCGAGCACGGTCCTGCCGACGCTCTCCACCTGTCCAGGCCGAGCGGCGTAGGCCTCGTTCAGCGCACGGGCCCCCTCTCCGCCGGAATTGGCGACGACACGGCTCACCTGGGACAGGCGTGCAGCGCGGCCGCTGGTGACGTGGTTCAGCGCCTCGTCCAGCGTCAGGTCGATGCCACCTCCGGGCAGCGCCTTCGATTGTTCGCGCAGGACCTGCGCCGCTGCGAGGTCCTCCGGCGAGATGCCATCGAGCGCCTGGCGCATCAGCACGCTGGAGGCCTTCGGAGCCTGCGCCACCGCCGCGCCAACGCCACCACCGAGAGCCGCAGCGAACCGTGCGTAGGGTTCAGCCGACGGAGCGACCTGCCGGGCCGCCTGACCGGCCGCCTCGCTCGCGAGCGCCGGCACCACCACCTGACCGACGCGCTGCGCGATCGACCCGCCACCCAGCAGCGCATTCGGCGCGAACTCGGCGAGGGTATTCACCACTTCGCCGGGGAGCGTCTTCGGCTTCGGCAGTTCACCGGTCACCGCCTCGACAGGACGGAGGACCTGCTCCTGGCTGGGGAACCCATCGGCGATTGAGCTTCCCTCTGGGAAGAACGGGGCATCCTTCGGCGTCCAGCCCAATGCCTTCCCGACGATGCGCGCGGCTGGCGCGGCAGCATAGCGATCCATCACGTCGATCGCAGCGTGCGGAAACCCGATGAGACCAGCCACGCCTCGAGCCAGCCCAGCGGGGACCTGCTTCGCCACGTCGGCGATGACGCTCGGCTTGTCAGGCGTAGGCGTGTCGTCCTCGACGAGCGTGCCCGAGAACCGCGGACCGGCCGGAGCCGGGGCCGCATCATCCTCGACGAGCGTGCCGCTGAAGCGGGGTCCGGCCATGGGTCAGTTCTTCCGGTAGCGGCGACCATCGGCGGGGTCGACGTACATCGCCCCCTTCGGCAGGGCATCGAAGTCGGCCTGGGAGCGCGGGGCCGCGATACCACCGGGACCATTCGCGCCGGTGGCGCCGTCTGACCGCTGCGTCGCCGATGCCTGCGCGGCCGGGAACAGCGGATTGGCCGCAGCGTACTCCTCGAGCTTCTGGTCGAAGCCGGAGTCGAGACGGCCTCCGTTCGCCGCGGCGTAGTCTCGGCCGAGCTTCGCCACCGCCTGCTGTCGCTGCGCGAGCGAGCGGGCGATCGCGATGAGCTCGAGGTTGCCGGCCTGGCTCTGAGCCAGCGTCGGCGCGGTGCGGCCGATATAGTCGCGGTCGGTGTTCGAGATGCCGGGCCCGAGGGAGCCGCCCAGGCCGTCGAGCACGACCTTGTTGGAGAGCGCGTCGAACACCTCGGTGGGCTTCGTGTAGTTCGCGTCCTTCACGCCCATCGCGACGAGGAACTGGTTGGCGCGCTTCACCGTCTCGGCGCCCGTGCCGGAGTAGAAGTTCGGGTTGCGGGCCGCCTGCTCCATGAGGGCGAGGCTGTTGAGGGTGTTGCCGGCGTTCCGGCCCTTCGTGGCGAGGTCGACCTGATAGTCGCCGTACGCCTTGCCCACGGTGGCGTCCTGCGCCTTCTCGGCGCCCATGTTGATCGTGGTCCCCGTCGGGTTCACCGGTGAGACCTTGTTCTTGCTGTCGACCTGATAGGCACCTGGCGGCAGGCCACGGGCGATCCGATCGGCTTCCGGCAGAGGCGAGTACGTGTCGTCTGGCTTCCCGGCATTCGACCCCTCGGCCTGCGCCTGGGCCTTGAGGCGGATCACTGCGGGATCGTTGTCGCGACCGTGGTTCGGATCCCGGAGGATCTTGAGAGCCTCGGTCACGGCCGCACCATTGGCCGCCTGCGCCTGGGCCTCCGCATCCGAGAGATCGGGATAGGCCCTCTTCAGGATCGCCGCGTTCCCGGTCAGGGCGCCGGCCTCCTGCTGTGCCTTCCGAGCCTTCAAGCCATACTCGGCGCGAGCGAGGTCGGAGGCGGCGCGCTTCCCTTCGTTGTCCTGGTAAGCCTTCAGCCCCGCCGCGGCACCGGCGCCGAACCCCGGCGTCGACATTAGTCCCACCCCGAGCGACGTGAGCAGGTCGGCACCACCGTTGGTGTTCAGACTGCGCAGGCCGTCGCCGATCCGGTCGAAGACGGACGGCTCCGCGGCGGCCGACGCCGGGACAGAGCTTGGCGACCCGGCGGCAGGGGCGGCGGTCGTCGACCCCGTCGTTGCAGGCGTGGCCGGCGCCGGCAGGCTGCCGAAAATCAGCGGGCGCGCGGGCGCGGCGGCCGCCGGCGCCTCATCATCACCACGCGGCGTAACCAGCGCGCCGACCGGGAGGGTGGGCGTGCGCGAACCGACGAGGCTGGGCAGCGGCGACCGCGCCGGCTCCGCGGCCGCGGGTGCCGACATCTGCGGGGGCAGGGCGCCGAACATGCGCAGCGGCGCGCGGGCCGGCGCCTCGGGCTCGGCGGCCGGCGCCGCGGTGGCGACCTGGGGCTGCATGGTCGGCGCGGTCGGGGGCACGAAGCCGGTGAAGCCCGGCGGGACCGCCGCAGGCACGTCGTCGGCCGAGACGTCGACCTGCGGCCGCGCCTGCTGCATCAGGCGGGTGATGTCGGCCGGGGAGAGGGCGCCGAACGGCATGAGACCTGCGGACACGGCGTGCTCCTACTTGCCCATGAACTTCGAGGCGGTGCCGGCGATGGCCAGCCCGCCGCCGAGAAGCTGCTGGAGCACGCCCGGCTGCGGGATCTTCTGGACCGACGTGCCGCTCGAGGAGCCGCCCAGGCCGGCGATCGGGTTCACGAGGCCGCTGTAGAGGCCGAGCTGCTTCCACGGGCTCGCCTGCTGCTCGTCGAAGACCTGCTGCGCCGTGTCGTACTGCCCCTGCCGGTCGGCATCGAGCGCCGCACCGACGCCGGCCAGGGTCAGGCCGGGCCGCTGCAGGTTGTCGATGTTCGTCCCGACCATCCCGAGGCCCTGGAGCGCGGCGGCGCGGTCGGACTGCGCCGCCGACAGCTTCATGCCCGACTTCTGGAGCTCGTTCGCGATGTTCTGGCCATCGACGCCCGCCAGAGCCGTCGCGCCGCCCAGCGCCGTCGTGTTCGTCGAGTTGTAGAGGCCGGCGCCGGACAGGGCGATGTTGGCGTTGGCCTGCTCGGCGTTGTTGATCGACCCATAGAGCCCCTGCTGGAGGCTGGTCCGGGCGTTGCGCGAGCTGTCGATCGCCGTGGCCGCCTGCGCCTGCCGGGTGCGCTCGTTATCATAGTCCGTGTAGCGCGCCTGCGTGGCGATCCCGCCGAGGGTGTCGGCGATGGTCGCGGCGTACCGGCCCGAGCCGCTGCGGCCCGCCGCGCCCATCTTCTGCGCGATCGTCGAGGCGGCCTCGCCCTGGCTCCGGCCGATCACCGCGTCGAGGTACGGGTTGGCACCGCCCAGGAACTTGCCGTCGGCGGCATCCTGAAGGGACTTCTCCGTCTGCGTCTGGCCCTTCAGGCCGTCGAGCAGCCCGGTGTAGCCCGAGGTCGAGAGGTTGTAGTCCCCGTTCGTGAGCTTGCGCGCGGTCGAGTAGGCGAGGTTGTTGGGGTCCGCTATCTGGTCGGCGAGCGACGAGATGCGCGACGTGTCGATCTTGCCGATGCTGTCGAGCCCGGCGAGCGCGGACTGGATGCCCGAGGTGGTGCCGCCGTTCGACAGCAGGCCGGTCAGGTAGCTGTCACCGGCCTTGGCCGCGCCCTGGCCCGCGCTGGCGCTGCCGGCGATGGTGTCCAGCGCCGCGAGCGAGGTGTCGCCCAGGCCGGCGTAGCGCGGCCCGGTGTAGACCTGCGAGCCGACGCCCGAGTTGTAGGCGTTCGTTGCGCCCGCGAGAACGCCCTGGAGCGCGGGCTGTGCCGGCGCCCACGGGTCGTTGTTCTGCTGCTGGACCGTGGTCTGGGTCTTGGTGCCGCCGCCCATGTCAGGCCCCGATGCGCTTCACGAAGTGGGTGCCGAGGTCGCAGGCCGCGGCGGTGTAGTCCGGCAGCACGCGGGACCAGCCGCGGCGGCCGACGAACTCGACGGTGGAGCAGCCGAGCCGGGCCGCACCGCGCTCGACGGCGGCGATCACCGCGCCCCACGGGCCGGCCGCGCGGCCCCCGAGCGACAGCACCCAGCAGGACAGGCGCCCGCCGCGGTGCTGGCGGACCTGCGTCACGCCCGCCGCCACGAACCGGTCGCCGTCGAAGATCCCGACGAGCTGCGCCTGTCCGGCCGCGCACGCGGTGAGGAGGCCGGCCACGGTCAGGTCGCAGCGGGGCAGGGCACAGGCGGCGGCCAGACATGCCTCGACGCGCTCGGCAAGGTCGGGCGCGAGCGGCATCGACAGGGGCTGGAGGCGCATCAGGCCCGGCGCATCTCGTAGCGGAAGGTCCGGTCGGTCGCCGCGTCGAGGTTGTGCCCGACGGTGAAGCTGCGGCGGTCGGCCGAGATCAGCCACACCGTCGCCTTCGAGGCGGATTCCGTAATCGGCACCCAGCGCGGCAGGGCGCCCGAGCCGCAGTTCTCGCAGGGCACCGTCGTGCGCGAGACGCCGTTGGCGAGGGTGAAGGTGCTCGACGCGATCGCGTTGGTGGCACCGCGCGCGAGGTCGTCGATCGCGCGGCTGAAGAGCGACAGATCCTTCTCGCTCCGGCCTGGGACGTTCATCGTGCGCCCTCCGCGGTCGCGTCCGGCTCGATCGCCGAGACGTAGGACCAGGTCGTGCCGGCCGGGATGCGCACGCGGGCGCGGTGGTACCGGCCCGACGCCCGGGTCGGGGCGATCCGCTCCACCGTCGGCGCCGTCTCCGGCAGCCAGCGCACGGGCGAGGACGCCGCGAGGCTCTCGCGCACGCCGATGACCACGCGCCAGTCGTCCGCATCCGTGTCGAGGCGGGCGCCGCGCAGGAACGAGCGGTTCGGCCGCGCCAGCATCGCGTCGGGCGTCTGCACGGTCGCCTCGAGCGCCGGGCCGTCGAGGAGGGCGAGCCGGTTGTCGGTGGTCATCACCGCCAGCAGCGTCGCGCCGCCCTGGTAGATCGGGTCGTCGAGCGAGGGCTGGCCCGGATGGTCGACCGAGCCCTCGATGCTGTCGACCGAGACGTCGGGCGTGGCTGCCGACAGGCCGAAGCGGAACGGCACGTTGAGGAACGACCAGCGGTCGAGGAGCCAGTCGTACAGCAGCGCCTCGCCCAGCAGAGACGGGTCGGCGGCGTCCGTGCCGGCGAGCCGGTAGGCGAACAGGATACGCTCGCCGGTCGGGTCGCGGAACGCCACCGTCATGCCGACACGCTCCGGGTCGACGCGGCCGAAGAAGAACCGGTTGACCCGCTCGGCGCCGATCGGCTGAGACGGGCCGCCGCCGATCACCAGGGCGTAGAACCCGTCCCGGTCGAGGAAGAAGATGCGCGGCCCGACCTTGGCGATGCACCAGGGCGCCACCGCGCCGCGGTTCTCCTCCAGCACCGAGCAGTCAAAGACGTTGCCGGAGTCGGGGCTCAGCGTCATGCGCCGGATCGCCCGCTCCTGGAAGATCACGCCGTACTCGCCGCCGGCGAAGCCGGTCACGGCGCCGCCGTCGGGGAGCAGCTGCTCGTCGGCCTCGTGCTGATCCAGGCCGAGACCCCATTTCTCGATGTCGCCGCTGTCCGACCAGCGCACCGTCTGTGGCGAATCGGGCAGGCCGGCCAGCACCAGGAAGTCACCCACGACGCCCATGTGCCGGGCGCGCGGGGGCTTATCGACGCCGTCCGTATTCCCGCCGAGGTCCGCGAACGGCTGGGAACCGGCCTGCAGGACGTCGATGGTGGCCTTCTGGATCCGGGTGCCGGCCGAGCAGGCCAGCAGCAGGGTGCCGTAGACCACGAAGGACCAGTAGTCCCCGGGCGGCACGCTGTAGGGCGTGGTCGGGTTCGTCACCTCGTGCCACGCCTGATCCGTCGTCTTGTAGACGAACAGGCCGGTGCTGGTCCCCGCGACGTAGATCGGAAAATTGTAGGTCGGCGAGAACACCGCGATCGCGCCGCGGCACTCCGCCGGCAGGGCGAGCGACAGCGGCACGGGCGCCAGGACCGGCCCATAGCCGTCCGAGCGCGGCACGACGTTCGTGGCGACCGCCGAGACCGAGGCGTCAACCGAAGCTGTGTCGGGCGCGTACGGCGCCAGCTTGATCGGGTTCATGCTACTCGGGCCGCGCCACGGCCTGGGCGGAGGCCTGCAGCTCGGCCGGGCGGCCGGTGCGCTTGGCCACCTTCGCCGTGTCGGCCTTGATCCCGAGCGCGTTCAGCACCGAGAGCATCAGGCCGGTGTGCGCCTGCACGGCCGCCGGATCCTTCTGGAACAGGTAGGCCTCCGCCAGGACGGCGTAGAGGTAGGCGTCCGGCGCCTTGGCCAGCAGCCAGTTCGAGGGCGCCGCGTCGGTCAGCGGCGGGATCGCGGCATAGTAGGCCAGCGTCACGGCGCCGGGCTTCTCCGGCACCATGCGTACCTTGCCGGCGCGGATCGTGAAGTACTGCGGGTCGCCGCCGGGCCGGTGCCGGAACCGTGCTTCTGGGCTGTCGGCCTCCGCGAAGGTCGGGCGCGCCGTACGGCCGGAGCCGGCCCAGGACACCGCCAGCCACTCGATGAAGTCGGCCGGCAGCGGCATCACGGCGACCGGCGCCGCGGCGGTGCCGAGGCTCGCCTCCGACTCCATCTCGCGCGCGCGCAGGATCGCGTTGAAGTGGCTCTCGGCCAGCGCGATGAAGCCGGGTACCGCGTCCGCGAGGTCCGGGCGCGCGATGTAGTCCAGGACGGCGGCCTTGAGGCTCGCCAGATCGGTGATCGGTGCGGCCACGGCTGCCTCAGAGATAGTAGGCCTGCACCTGGCCGGTGGAGGCGATGACGTTGGAGCGGCCGCGCAGCGCGCTCAGCTCCTCGGCGACGATCTCGGCCTGATCCCTGGCCATGGCCGGGCTGCGCAGGACGTTGCGGGCGAGGTGCCGCTTCGCGTAGGCCGCGATCAGGCTGGAGGCCTCGTCGGTCCAGGCGTTAGCGTCGTCGAGCGCCGGGGCCGGCAGCCGGACATGCGCCATGAGCCGCACCGTCCAGGCGTCCGACGGCATCGGCCACAGGCGGATGGACCGGTCGAAATACGAGTAGGCGCAGGGCCGCGACAGGCTGGTCGGCTGGTCGGCGCCCTCGATCCAGGCCTCGTCGATCCGGCGCAGGATCGTCGGCGTGTCCCCGTCGAGCATCACGGCGCTGTCGATCGCCATCAGGTCGGGGATGCCGCTGGCGTCGCCGGCCGCGTAGACGTCGGCGCCCGCCATGGTCTGGAAGGTCACGAAGCCTTCGTTGAAGAAGAACCGATCCGGCTGGTAGAACCGGATCGCCCGGTCAACGGCGGTCGCGATCTGCGGGCCGAGGTCCGCGCGCTCGATGTCGTCCGCGATCTCCGCGTACAGATCGGCGAGCGTCGGCCGCCCATCCTGTGTCGGCATCGGGCACCGTCTCCGTCTTCGAGGGCGACGGCGGGGCGCTGGGCTCCGCCGCCAGGACCGCCGCGCCGAGGTGCAGCAGCATCCACGCCGACATCAGCTGTCGTTGTTCGGCGCGTAGTGCAGGACGATCGTGGCCACGCCCGCGGCCGGGGCGCCCGCGATCGTGCCGTAGATCGGCGTGTCGGCGGCGAGGCGGCCCTTCAGGGTCGCGGTGTCGATGCGCTTCACGCCGGCCGCGGTGACGGCGGTGTCGGCCGCGGCGGCGAGGTCGTTGCCGCCGGCGACGGTGCCGAGCAGCATCGAGGCGCCGGCCGAGAACGCAGTCTCGACGAGCACCAGGAGCGAGGTGATCAGCGCGCCGGCCGGGAGCGACGCGGGCAAGACGAAGGCGCCGTTCACGAAGGACACGGTCAGGCGGACGTACTGCGACTCCTGCCGGCGGTACTCGCGCACCGACGGAGACGCGGGGGGGACGTTGGTGGCCACGAGGACCTCCTATTCAGACGGATCGGGGGAAGGGCGGAGCGGGCCGGAGCGCGAGGCCCCGGCCCGGGTCAGCCGTCAGGCTGGATCAGCGGGGGCTCAGCCGGCGGGCGCGGCGTAGGTCGAGACGGTGATGACGCCGAAGTCGTCGCCGTTGAAGGTCGTCTTCTTCAGGCCCCAGATCGCCCAGGCGGAGACCTCGAGGTTCCGCTTGTGGTCGTAGAGCTCCTCGTTCCAGCGGTAGCGCTCGTCGCCACCGGCCTTGCCGTAGGCCACGGTCGCGGCCTGGGCGCCGAGGAGGACGGCGCGGCGGGTGTTGGCCACGGCGGAGGTGCCGTCGACCGACACGCCCGGGGTGACGTCCTGGGCCTCGCGGAGCACGACGCCGTTGTACATGCCGAGCGCGCCCGAGAAGATCGGGCTCTTGCTCGACTGCATGCCGGCCATCGCGGCCTTCTGGATGTCGAGCCACTGGCCGGCGGCGGTGTTGGTCCGGAGCGAGGTGACCTGCGTGGAGTGCAGGTACATCACGTAGACCTTCTGGCCGTCGACCACGACGGGGCGGATCATCACCTTGCCCGCGGCGCCGCCGGTCTTCGCCAGCTCCACCGCCTGGTCGATCAGGCTGAGGGTGAAGATGTCGCCGGCGACGAGGGCGGCGTCGTTGGCGCGGCCGTTCGGGCGCAGAATGCGACCGGTGGACGGGGCCGTGACGAGGTTGTTGCCGTTGTACTTCCGGGCGTTCTTGCCCGGCAGCGCGTTCACCGGGGTGTAGCCGCAGACGTGGGCGAAGAAGATCTTCGCGCGGCGGGTCTGGAACCAGTCGGCGATGCCGGCGCGGGCCTGCTCACGCAGGTTGAAGGGCACGCGCTGGGCGTCGATGGTGTTGTCCGACTTCACGCCGACCACGTGGCCGAGCTCGTCGATCGTCACCTTGTCGGAGTTGGTGCCGAGCTGCTCGCCGTTGCCCTCGGCGACGTCGTCGGAGGTGAAGCCGTCGCCTTTGAGCTGCATGCGCAGACCAAAGGTGACCTGGTCGCCGTTGCCCTTCTTGGTCTCGGTCTTCTCCTGGATGATGGATCCGTCGGAGGTGCCGACCAGCGGGTCGATGTCGATGGACTTGTTGGCCTCCACTGCGAGCTTCTTGCTCCACAGCTTCTGGGCCATCGGGTCGCCGATGCCGAAATTCGTGAACGACATGAGAGGTGCCTCTGAGGGCTGGATTCCGTGGGGGAGGGGTTCGTGCGGGCTGTGTCGTCGCCGCGCGGACGGAAGCCGGGCCCCAGGTGACCGTTGGGGACGGTGGTCGGACGGGCGCCGTGACGTGGCGCGGACGGAGGCTGTGACGCGGCCGGGCGAGCCCTGTGACGGGGGCCAATCGGACGACCGGGCACGCGAAAGCGCCCCGCTGGGAACAGCAGGGTGCGGCGCGTGGGCCGGTCGGAAACTGGAGGGAAGCGGGACGGGGCCTCAGGCCCGCACATCACGCGACACTGGCGATATCCGGTGTTTCGCCCGTCGGGTCAAGCGTTTTTCCCAATAGACGCCCACCATAGCTGCGCTGAGCTATGGTGGGCGATCTAACCTTGGTCTCAGCTTACGACGGACGTTCCGCCCGATATATGAAGCCGTCGATTGAGGTTATTTTGTCTTAATTAAAGACGCATGATTAGAATTTTGTCCTAAAACACCGACGCTTATATCACTGGAGCGGTATTCCCTTCTCATCATAACGGACAACGAGATCGTTAGTCTCACCATCCTGATAGATAAAATCTTCATCTTGGTAGTCGATGTCGTCTTCTTTGTCCTTGGCTTTAGAAGTAGGATAGCCAGGTGCCCTGAGGAAGTACTGAACTGCTGTCCTGCCGTCCGAGCCGGAAGCATACCGGGTGTGCGGACATTTGTTCGTCTGGTTATCGGCTATAAGCATTTTGTCGCTACCAAGCCGCTCGACGACCAGGAACACGTGATCCGATCCCGCCGGGGGCCCATTGTCCTCGGTAACTGCGACGTCTCCCGCTTGTTGTTTGCCGACTGGTATTCTCTGCCAACCCCGGTCGCGTTCCAGAATGCGGGCCAATCTGCCGGCCCCGTACTCGAGAGGGACATCGATCCCCGCTTCCCGCAAGAAAATACTCAACGTAGCTGCGCAAGCGTTCTTGAAAGTCGGCTTCCCGTAAATGCGCGCCATAGCTTGACGAGCGTGCTCGCGAAGGCGCGCGCAACTGGCCGGATCGCTGCCAAGATCGATCAGTCGCTGTATGCGCGATCCGTCTGCGGCACGAGCCATGCCATTCGCTAGATCGCCATTCAAAGACTTTGAGGGCCGAACTGCAGACATTTTTATTGAAAAGGGCTTCTGTAAGTAGAATTCCTCCTGATTTCGTCCGACAGGAAACCAGTTTGGCTGCTGATACGAAGGCATTCCGTCGCGAATTTTTTGATAGAATGAGCGATAGTCGCCTTTAAAGTGGCCGTCGTTCCATACCGACTTCAGCTTCGCCGTGAACGCTCCGTTAGTATCACCATCCAGAGATGTCTGTTCGTCCTGGCATCCTGAGATAAGTAGCGCAGAGGCTACAACACGCGCTTTGGCTCCCTCCCGGGCTGGGTTTGCAATTAAATCCTCGTAGAAATCCTTATTTTTGAGAAAGACCTGTCGCTGCTGTGTCTTCGGGATAGCGCGAAACCTCTTGAACTCAGAGATACCAGACAGAACACCTCTTAGTACCGTTCCGCTATGGCAGCTATCAGACAGCACAAATATTCTAACCCCTTCCTTGAAATCTGTTAAAGCTATGTATATTTCGTCATCAATGAGCTCTCCGTCGTGGAGGCACCATGTTGAGTCTTGGGATTTTCTGGTTTTCTCATCGCCATTCATATCGGCGACAGTGCCCCCGTGTCCGGAATAAGTTAGGAAGAATATATCGCCTGATTGCAGCCTTTCGGCAGAACGTCTGATTTGTTTGAGAACGGCAGACCGTGTCGCTTCGGCCGTAAGAAGGACTTGAGGCTCGTATCCCTGTGAGACTGCCAGCGCTTTCATGTCATGTGCATCAGCTTCGCACGCTAAGAGCGGCCCCGACCATCCAGCGTAATGATCAGCATCGACCGAATTCAATCCAATGTGGAGTGAAATACCTTTAGTCATAGCCGCTCCTCCTGATGATTTTTCCGTACGTTAGGTGATCTTTACGACTCGCGCAGTCGACAGCGGGTCATAAATCGAAGAAGACCACTGCCCAACGTCAGATATTTATCGCAGCATTTGGTTTTGTCTTCGGCACAAACTCTGCGCCGGAAGATTGGCGTGTCATGCGCCGCATGTTCGTCGACGGCTTTCACGCATATCGACACAAAAAAATCTCAAAATCAATATGCGAATTCTGTTTTGACGCGACGCTCCGCGCGATCGATTGCCAACGTTTGGAAGCAATCCAATCCAAGCGGAGCGATCGTTCCAAATCCCAGAAAAAACAGCTCGGAAATTAGTTACAGAATTGTACGTTTACCCGCAATGTTTAATCCCTTCTGCGATCGAAATTTCTGCAGTTTGGTCAGAGAGAGCAGGGCCGCGCCATGCAACATTGGCTGAATAGCGTCGTTTGCTTCACTGCGGATCTGTTCAGAAGCGGACCTGCCCCCCGTTTCCGGTTTCGGCGCGATTCGGCTTTTTCAAGCGCATGAAGGCGGCCCCTCTCAGGATCCGAAAAGATCGAAAGCGGCCGCTGTGGGAAGCGGTTTGAATGGCTATTCTAGGCTTCAGCGCCCATGAGCTTTGCAAGCTTCTGCGGGTTCTTGGTCGCGAACGCCTCAAACTCAGCCTCGCTCATCGAACTTAGCATCTCCAGCGTCACCTCGCCGGCCGGCGCGCCACCGGCGGCGGACAGCGACTTGCCCGGACCGGCCTGGCCAGCGGCGACTCGCTCGGCCTTCTGCGCGGCGGTCTCGGCGGGAGCGGCAGCGGCCGGCGCGGCCTCCGTTGCCTTCGGGGCGAACCCGCGGCTCTTGGCGAGCTGTGCGATCATGGCGGCGGGCGAGGTGCCCCGCTCGCGGGCGCTCTGGGCGAGGTTGAACTCCTCCTCACGCACGGCCGCGATCGCGTCGTCGCGGGACATGCCGAACATCGTCAGCTCGGCAACGCGGCCCGAGAACAGGTGCTCGTAGGCGGCCGACACGGACGCGTCGGCCTGGATCGCGGCGCGGAGGTCCTGCTGGTAGAAGCCGATCACCTCGTTCCGCGCGTCGTTGGCGCGGCGGGTCTCTTCGGCCTTCTTCTGGGTCTCGGTGAGCTCGGTCTGACCGGCGCGGATGGCCTGGATCTGCTCCTCGAGGTACTTCGCGTATCCGAAGATGTCCTCGGCCGGGTCCGGCACCTTCGCCTGCTCGGCCGGCGTCGCGGTCTGGGCCGCGCCGGCCGGACGCTGCATCGCCTCGGAGAGGATGCGCAGGCGCTCGTCGCCGCGTGCGAACCGCTCGCGCAGGTCGGACAGCTCCTTCTCGACGGCCTTCCGGCGCTCGCGCTCCTGGTGGAACGCGCCGTGGCGGACGAACTTGCCCTTGTTCTCGTCGGGCGAGCCGGCATCGGCCTCGGGGTCCACGACATCACCGGGGGCAGCCGCAGCGGGAGCAGCAGCCTCACCACCGGCCGGAGCGGCATCGGGCGCCGGGGCAGCCGTCGAGGCGGAGGACGCATCCTCGCCGCGCTCGTAGGCGTCCATTGCGGCCTGCTCCTCGGCCGTGAGTCCTTCGGCGCTGTCGCTGGTGGAGGCGAAATCGTTATCGAACATGCTGTCCTCGTGAAGTGGATGGTTTGTGCTCCCGTTGGCGTAAGCCAGACGGTCGCTAGACTCTTTGCCGGACGTTTGATGCTCTGATGGCCAGACTGCTGCTCGGGCAGCAGACCCATCGACGAGGCCAAGCCTCGTCGGCAGCTTTCCGTGGTTCGGCCTAGGCCGGCTTCATCTAACCGGATTTGATGCGACCGAATGCAAGTTTGGCTTGTGCCTTTTACGAAATTGGGCTTTTCACTCCAAGGTCGGAAAGATTTAAAGCGGGTGCGCCAGTGCCAGGAGCTGCAGAAGTATTGTCTGACAACGCAGTGACTGCTGCATTTGTTGGAGCAATGGGTTGGCTTTGTGCTTATATTTTAAATATATATAAAGATGATCGAATACAGAAAACCAAGCTCACGATAGATCATACCGCCGAACAGATCAGAGATTTTTATGGCCCCCTCGTCTCCTTGACCGATCAACTCGATTCTTTAGCTTCCGTTATACACTTGATATCGTTTAACAATAATAATCCTGGAATAACAACAACATTCTATAACAAATTCTTCCTTCCGGTGCACAAGGAAATCAACCGGATTTTATCAACGAAGATACATCTGCTGGAGGGATCGGAAATACCAGATAGCTTCAAACTATATTTCGAGCACTACGCTGCGGAGCATTCGGTCCATGAACTGAACAGCAGCGGAATTTCTCTTGGCGGATCAATCGATGTTCCTCCGTATCCATCTGAATTTTATTGGGATGTCAGGAAGGGTTTTCAGACGGTGCTTGACCGCTATGAAGCTAGCGTTCGAAGAGTTCGTGTAAGGTCCTTCTGGCGTTAGGTCAGTGAACAATCCTCACGACATCACACCGGTGCCGCCGATTTGTGAAGCGGTCAGGCGCACCTACTGAACGCGCGGCTATGCGCGTGATCGGGTAAGGGGGCGCGGAGTGAATGGCATGTGCCGAATGCCATCCTCCGCGATGAGGGCCGCGACGGTCTCAGGCGAGCCGTCGACCAGCAGCATCGGCGTGCCGACCCTGAGCCAGACCTGGGAGGCGGGCGGATCGGCCATGCCGACCTCGATCATGCCGACGTTGTCCGGGTGGACGTAGATCGCCTCGCCGGGCGTCTCGGGATCGCCGGAAAAGATCCGGAGCTGGACGAGCTTCATCGACGGGCTCGCAGGTTAGAAGCCGGCCCGGCCCGGGTACTGCTCGGGCCCGGCGGGCGGCGGCAGCATCGCGAAGGGCGCCCGATCCACGGGGAGCGGCGTGGGGGCCGGAGCGGCGTGCCGGTGCTGCTCGGGCGAGGGGGCCGCGCCCTGCGTCACCTGCTGGTGACCGTGCGCGATCTCCAGCGTGCGCCCGACCGTGTCGACCTGGTCGTACGCGCTGAGCGAGCGCTGATGCTCGGCCTGGGCGCGCTTCAGATCGGCGGTGGCCGCGCCCTCCTCGATCTTGGTGAGGACCTGCTGCATCGCGATCTGCTTCTGCTGCTGGGCCTCCGGATCCTGCTGCTGCGTCGCGAGCAGCTCGCGCATCTTGGCGACGAAGCTGTCCGGGAACGGCGAGTAGGGCAGCACCTCGAGGAGGATCTGCGGGGTGATCATGTCGCGAATGACGGGCAGCACCGACACGAAGGTCTGCCAGACCACCTGCTGCTGGTTCGGCGACGAGGGCGCCTCGTCGATGATCACGTCGAAGTCGCCCGCGGTCTGGTCGCGCAGGAGCGGGATCACCTTCTGGCCAGCCGGCCCGGTGATCCGCACCAGCCGGCCATCCGAGAGGTAGCGCTGGATGAAGTAGAGCCGCACCCGGCCGATGTGCTTGCGGGCCCGCCGCAGCGCGTTGAACGCGGTGGCGAGGATGTTCATCGCCGCCTGCTTGCGGTGGATCTCCAGGATGCCGGCCTGATCGTTCTGCTGCTGGCCGAGCAGCTCCAGGTTCACGCCCGAGGAATCGCGGATGGAGCCGATCGCGAACTCCATCATCTGCCAGTGCCCGGTGGGCAGGACCGGGAGGGGCTTCTCCTTGATCGCGCCGGAGCGCAGGGCGCCGGGGTTCACCCAGGTCGTGGCGCCCGGCTTGGCCGCCGACGCCTCGAACTGCTTGATGTCCTTCACCGCCGACGTCTCGGCCATCACGCCGCCCTTGGCCTGGCGGTTGAGCATGTCGTGCGTCTGGCTGAGGAACGTGTTGGCGAAGCGCTGCGGGTCGCGCATCGGGCGCACGATCCCGAACCACGAGCTCTTGTTCTGGTCCCGGTCACCCGTGAGGAAGGCGTAGGAGAAGCGGTCGCCGGCCGGCGCCGGGCCCTCCTCCAGCACGGTCGCGCCGAGGAACGCGCGCCGGCAGACGCGCTTCATCTGGTGGAACACCTGCACGGGCGGCATGCCCATGGCGGCGGCGCGCTGCACCAGCACCTTCGCCTGAGCCGGATCCATGTCGAGCGGCTCGCCCGACTGCGGGTCGATGACGACCGCGACCTTCTTCCGCTCCCACCACTGCACCTCGACGATGGTGACGCGGCCCGTGCCGGCGTCGGCCGCCTCGCGGCGGTCCATCCGGTGCTCGCCGGGCTGGATCTGATGGTGCGCCTCGCCGCCGTCGCGATCCTCGGCCCAGGCCGCATCCAGGTCGGACGCGTCGGCGTCCGGGAACAGGCCCTCGGCCTCGGCCCGGTCCATCGTCTTCGCGCGGAACACCCGGCGCGCGTCGGACAGCCCGCGCTTGGTCGCGGTGTGGTCCCAGAACATCTCGAGCGGGTTCACCCGGTCCTCGACGTAGGCGCCGTCCGGGTTGATCTCGTAGTCCAGCCGCTGCTCGATCACGCCGACGCCGCAGATCACGGCATCCACGAAGGCATCGCTCTCCTCGTCCTCCGCGTCGGCCTCGTCCGCGAGGTAGCGGGACGCCTCGGTGAGCACCTCGTTCAGCGCGGCGTCGCCGATCTCGCGCGGCAGGTACTGGATGTCCTGCCGGGTCGAGACCTCGGAGCCGGCGACGGCCTTGATCACCGGCAGCACGCGGTTGAACGTGATCGGCGGCCGGCCCTGCTCCTTCAGCGCGGCGAGGTCGCGCGGGTCCCACTGGTGGCCGGCGACGAAGTCGAAGTCGATCTTCGCCTCCTTCCGCCACTCCGACGACGCGTCACGGTCGGCGCGGAACCACGCGCGATGCTTGCGGAACAGCGCCTCGCGGTCGAGGGCCGCCTGCTCCTCCGGCGTCACGGCCTCGTCGGCCGGCGCGTCGGTGTCCGTCACGCCCATCCGGTACCTTCGTGAGTTTCGGAGCGCTCGCGACGGCGGCGCCGGTCGTAGCGATCGTTCGGGGTGTCAGCCGGCGGATCGTCCGGGCGGGGCTCGGCGATCGCGACGGCGAAGTAGCGGAAGGCGTCGGCCGCGTGGCTGGCCCAGTCGTGCAGCGGGTTCTTCGAGAAGGCCTGCGTCTTCTCGTCGACGTCGTAGCGGTAGTTCCGCAGCGCCTGGATGCCGTCGGCGCAGCGCTCCTGATCGAACCAGCAGCGCGCGAACACCTGCCGGGCCGCGTCGATGCCCGAGGCGACCGAGAGCTTCGGCGTGATCCGGACCTGATACCCGGCCGCCCACATCTGCTGCTCGATCGTGCGCTCGGAGGCGAGGAGCTCGTTCTGAGCGTCGTGCGGGAGCCAGTGCTCGCCGTAGACGTAGCCCAGCTCGGCCGCCCGCCCGGCCAGCTCATCCAGGTAGTGCCGGAAGAAGTGCCCCCGGCTCTCGTAGAAGTCGATCAGCCGGAACTCGAGCCCGACCTGCTGGGCGAACCACACGCTCGTCTTGTCGGCCCGGCCCAGATCCCAGAACGTGTGCACCGGCTTCGTCGGGTCGAAGGCGACCTTCCGGAACCGGCCCTCGCGCGAGGCCGCCAGGATCTCGTGGGTGTAGATCGCCCCGTCGAGGACCTGCTTGCAGTTGCCGCCCCAGACCGTCTCGTAGGCGACCGGATCGCGCTCCTTCAGGTCCAACGCCTCCTGCCGGAGCACATCGGGGAACCAGGGATTGTCCTCCCAGCCGATCTTCACGACCCGCGCGCCGGTCGGCGGATGCACCACGAACCGCTGGTAGGTCTCGTCCCCCTCCAGCTCCGTGTTGAAGCTGATCCAGATCTCCGAGCCTTCCTTGCGGATGGTCGGGATCAGCACATCCCAGGACGTCTTCGAGACGGTGCGGGCCTCCTCGACCCAGCACACGTCCACGCCCTCCGTCGACTTCACCGAGGCGACGTTGTGCCGGAGCCCCTTAAAGATGAACTCGGTGCCGTTCCGGCCGAGGATCCGCTTCTCTTGGACCTCGTAAAGGCCATCGAGCCCGAGGAGGTCGATCTGCTGCGCGAACAGCGCGTGCGCCGATTCCGCGATGCTGTTCTGGAACTCGCGGGCGCAGAGCACCCGGAGCGGCCGCTGCGCCCCCATGATGAGGAGCGCCCGGCCGAAGCCCCAGGATTTCGCCCCGCCGCGACCGCCGTAGGCGACCTTGTAGCGGGCCGGCTCGAACAGGAAGGCGAGCTTCTCCGGAAACTCAACCTGCATCGGGCGGCTGCCCGGGCCGGATGAAGGTGACCGTCATGCCGGTCGGGATCGCGCCGCCCTCGCCGTCACCGTCGATGGGCTGAGTCGGCTTGCCGTAGCCGCGATCCAGGATGGCGTTGGCGGCTGCGACGCGGGCGGCCTCGCTCTCGCCACCCATCGCGATTTCGACGAGGACCTGGATGGCCGCCTCGGTGTGCTCGCGGGCGGCGTCACGGACGCGCGCCGACGCCTTCGGACGACCACCAGGGTTGCCCGACTGCCCAGGTTGGAAAGCCATTGCTCGGGCCTTGTTCTCAGGAGCGGCGCCGCTCGCAGAACGTCTTGTGCGTCCCGCCGGCCGGAAGGCTCAGATGCGTGGCCAGCAGCGTGCCGACCATCGGGCACTCGGTGACCAGCGCCACCGGCTGGGTGAGCACGTCGAGCGCGGTCTCGCGGGTGCAGGCCGAGCCCTCGACGCCGGCGGGGCAGGCGAGGGCGCCGGCCAGGAAGCCCGACGAGGCGGCCTGCGCGGGCCGGTCGAACACCCACACCCAGGCCCAGCCGGCGACGAGCACCAGGAGGATGCCGGCGAGGTGCCGGAGACCGACGATGCCGCGCATCAGTGCACCGCCCGGGACGGCATGTCGCCGAACAGGAGCATCAGGCGCTCGGCCGAGACCTGCACATCGGCAGGGAGCGCCGGCCGGACCATCACGAATGCGGCCGGGCGCCGCGCACGCAGGGCCGCCGCGGCGATGCCGGTGAGCATGAGGGCGGCGCAGACGCGGGGCATCGTCATCGACCCTGGTGGACGCCGAAGCACCGCAGCGCCTCGTCGTAGGACAGCTTCGGGACCGGGCCGGCCGGCGCGCCGAGACCGGGACCGGGGCACAGCTCGCGCTCGCCGCGGTGGACGATCGGAGCGGGCGCGGGCGCGGCCGGCCGGGCGCCGAACACCCAGCGGAGGACGAGGCGCTTCAGCATGACCGGACCCGCAGCATCGCCATGGAGCGGCGGACCTCGAACTCGCCGGCCCGGGCCTCGTCGTACGGGGTCTCGGCCGGGAGCCGGACCGGCGCCGGGATCAGCCCCTTGCGGCGGAGGTGGTCGCCGTAGGCTTGGGCGGCCGGGTCGCGCTGGAGGCGCTGCGCATGCCGAAGCGCTCGGTCCGCGTCGGCCGGGGTGAAGTCCGGGCGTGCGGTCACGCGAAGGCCTGGCGCAGCGCCGACGCGAACGCCGGGCGCGCGGCCTCGGCTGCCTCGCGCGTGGCGAAGCCCTCCTGGACGAGGCCGCCGGCGAGACGAGCGCGCAGCAGGAAGGGACGAGGCCCGGCGGAGGGCTCGTGGACGAGTTCGATGCGCATGGAAGCCTTCGTCAGCCGATGATCGCGGCGTGGGCGCCCGGCTGCAGGACGTGCGTCTCGGTCCCGTTCCAGCGAAACAGGTACTCGATCGCGCCGCGATATTTCGGGTTGTCGGTCACGTAGGCGACCGTGGAGACGGCCCAGCGGCCGCCCTTCGGCGCCGGGATGCCCTCGGCGTTCAAGCCGTCGGCGATGGCCTGGAGCGTCCGCTTCCGGCGGCGCTCCTGGTAGATCCGGCGCACGATGCGCGCCTGCTCCGGAACGACCCGAAGCCCGCCTTCCAGATCCTTCGTGTAGCCGTAGGGCGCCTGGCCCCCGGCGAAGCCGCCCTTGCCGGCCTTGGCCACCCGGCCGCCGGCGGTCCGGTCCCGGATCACGAACCGCTCGTTCTCCGCCATGCCGGCGAAGATGGCGAAGAAGGTCCGCCCCATCGGGTTCGAGGTGTCGATCACCGATTCCGTGACCGACCGGAAGGCGACCTCGTGCTGCTCTGCCAGACCCGAGACCGTCGTCATCGCGTGGCGGATGTCGCGGGACAGCCGGTCGATCTTCGCCACCAGCAGCACGTCGAAGGCCTTGGCCGCGGCGAGTTCCAGCGCCTGCCCGAAGGCGGGGCGATCGGCGGGCCGGGTCGCGCCCGACACACCGGGGTCGGTGAGGACCTCGATCAGCTCGTAGCCCTGGCTCTCGGCGAAGGAGCGAACCGCCTTCTCCTGCGCCTCGAGCCCGTGGCCGGTCGCGGCCTGCTCTTCCGTCGAGACCCGCAGGTACCCGAGCGCCCGGACGGCGCTGGCTGCCTTCGTCTCAGTCTGGATTTTATTCCGGGCCCGCTGGCGGCCCACACGACGTGAGCCCGAAACCACCTGCAAGCCTCTGATTTTTCTTACGTTTTAGCGTCTAAACAGCCGATATTTCCAAGATCTCAGGAGACCTTGGAAATGGCCTCGAAATCAGGCCGCCCGACGCCGCCGGGCCACCGTGAACGCCTTGCCCTTCTCGCTCTGTCCGGACAGGCCGAAGGTGCGCTTCTCGACGGTCCCGATCAGCGGCCGAAGCTGGCGGATCAGCGACCGGATGCGCCGGCAGTGATGGTCCCGCGCGGCAAGGTCGACGTCCTGGCGCCCGGTCGCGCGGAGGCGGCAGAGCGCGAGGCTCTCCTCCTCGATCGCGGTGACGATAGCGTGGGCGCTCATCGGGGACCGATCATGGCACGGAACACCGCCTGCGTCTGCCGGAGCAACGCCTAAGCTGTTGAGCGGGTTCGGTCTCGGGGAACTTACGGGGCCGTGCCCGGCTCGTTCAGCCGGTGCCGTGCCCCTGCCGGCCAGAGCCCAGCGCGTCCGCCAGTGCAGTACCGGAAGATCGGAGCGGACATGCAAACGCCCGGCGGCTTCTGAGCCCCGGGCGCGCGTCTCGCGACAATCGGGTTTTGCCGGGTTTCGCCCGTCGGGTCAATCCGGATCTGCGGAGGAGGACTTGATTCGATCGATGCGACGCCTCAGCCTGTGCGAGGGGCCCTTTTGCTCGTGGTCAACATGTCGAAACCAACGTCTCCAATAAAAACATACGCAGCAGTTGGGCGCTGCATATATTGCGGAATTGAGGGCGTACGGCTCGGCGAAGAACACATCATTCCATTCGGATTGAATGGCAACATAGTCCTTCCGAGTTCGAGTTGCGATGATTGCTCGCGGATCACAGGTCGTTTCGAGGGAGTCTGCCAAAGAAAACTACTAGGAAATATACGCATCAAGCTTGGTCTGAAAACTAGAAGAAAAAAAGACAGGCCCGCTAAGCTTGAGATCTATATCAAGACCCCTGCTGGGGAGACCGTAACTGAAGTCGACGTGGTCAATTATCCTCACATGTTCGCCGTTCCGATCTTAGACGAAGCAAGGATACTGCTTGGCGCGCCGGAGTTTCATTCTGATCTAATCGGATGCGGGATTTGGGCGAATGTGCCTGAGGAAGAAGTAAGGCCATACATCGAGAAAGAGCGTCACGGACTTCGTGTTGGTGCAGTCCAGGCCGATGTCTTTTGCCGCATGTTGGCAAAAATTGCGTATTCATTTGCTACTGCAGAATTAGGGTACGGAAATTTTCGACCGCTGATACTTCCGATTATACTCGGGAAATCAAGCAACTATGGCCATCTGATAGGAGGGCTGCCTCAGGCCCCAGAGCCGTCTGCTCAACTTCACGAAGTTAGTTTAGAGTACAGAATAGTAGGACTCCAAGTATATATTGTCGTCAATGTAAGATTGTTTGGACAAGCTGGCGCCCCACAATATCACGTTGTAGTCGGCACCGGCGAGCTACTCAATACGAAGCAGAAGGAGGCGCTCGAAGGAAAGGCCTTACTGCAAGCGTCTCCGCGGGAAGCGCGGGCCACCGAATGATCCGCCCGCTGCCCATCTTCCTGTACGTCGTTCGGCAACAAGGAGGGTGGAGTACGCGAAGCAGATTGTCAGCCGCTCGACTTGGCACATGCCGAGCGGCGAACCCGGCGGCAGGCAGGCATCAGGCGTCGCCGCCCACCCGGCACCGCGCCGCCACGATGTCCCGTACCCGCCCGCGCCCCGCGACGGCCCGCTGGACGTCCGGCTTGGCCTGCGGAGCGTAGCGCGCTTCCTCGGCGCCCCAGTACTGGCCTTGGCCGGCCGGGACGGCGCGGCCCAGCGCGTCGGTCTCCTCGCCGGTCTTTTGGCCCTGGAAGAAGCGCTCCTGCACGTTCGCGACGCCCTCGGCCGCGAAGTCCTCGTCGAGGTTCTCCATCAGGATCCGGAAGTGCGCGGCGATCTGGCTGGTGCCGCGGTCGCCGCCCTTGCCACGGGCTTGAGCGAACTGGGCGAAGGTCTGCCGGCCGGTGAGCACCTCGTGGAGGAATCGGGCGCCGGGCACGCCGACGGCGCGGACGACCTTGTCCTTCAGCTTCGCCACGAGGCGGGCGTCGTCGATCGCGTAGATGACGGACAACTCGTGCGCGATGGTCATGTCCTTCGAGCCACGCACACCGAACTCCATGGAGCCCAGCCGGGCGCCGGAGGCGCGCTCGAAGATCGCCTGGACCTGGCGCCCGACCTCGTACTGCGAGACCGTGAGCCGCCCGTGCGAGCGCTCCATCTCGAGGACGTCGACCCGGCGATTGACCGAGGCGAGCGAACGACCGCCCGGGGTCCACGGATCGTCGACCGCCACGGCCGCTGTCTCGATCGGGCCGCGCTTGCCCCGGACCGGCTTCGACAGGTCGGTGCGCGGGTCGAAGGCGCCGGCGTGATCGTACCGGTCGCCGCGCGGATCCCGGCGCCGCTCTGGCCGAGCGAACCGCTCGTGCGAGTGGGTTGCCGGCGAGCCGGCGAGGGTGATGGCCTTGGTCATGGACGCTGCCACGGTGGTGCCCCTTGAAGCGGTCGACCTTCCGTCGATCCGTGACACCCGATCTGCGTCCCGATTTTGGACACTGGCAAGCGAGCGCAGGCTCGCGCCGCATCCAGAGCTCAAAGCCATCGCTATTGCTCGAACTCCACCGTCAAGATCCACTCTCGAAGTCCACAACGGGCGGATTTCTTTTGCCGCTACAATTTTCCTCGCGATGTTTGGATTTCTGGCAATCAGGGCGGCAAAAAGCGCAATTCACTGTATAATCTAAAATATTGCCATAGGAATATGCTTCTGAATATCCGTCATTTTTGGCGAAAATTTCATTCGTCCGTTGAGTTTTTGAAGATGTTGCTGATTTAACATTGATGAATACTACACAAGATCTACAAATTCTCGAAAGTAAATTCTGAAGCAATATTTTCATTGACCAAAATTTTTGATATGCTTTGATGATCATTCTCTGATTGTCGGCGGATCGGCGGATGCACTCATGGGCAAGTTACGATTGCGGTTCAGAAGTATAGCCTCATACATTTCGACCGCCGTTGTAATTATACTTTTCCTAGGATTTGAATTAAGCCCGTTGTTTTTCAACAGAGCTGATCCGCCGCCGGATCCGACTCAATACAAATGTCCGGAAGGGTCGCCGGATGACCCTCGGCACATTAGGCGGCCGAATGATAGCATTAAGGTCATAAGGCTGACCAACGCTGGCGAATTCGCGCGTCGATGCGATTTTACCAACGCCCTCTACGAAACGAATTGGAACAGAGTATCTTCGCAAAAGCCGTTCGGCGTAGAAGTGGATCCTGACGCACCGAAGGATCGGCCCAAACTTGTCGTTCTCTTCGTTCATGGCTGGAAGCATTCTGCCAATGAAAATGACGACAACTATAAAAGTTTTACTGAGCTAATAAAAGCTCTTCGATCAAAATACGGCGACCAACGTTATGTAGTCGGGATTTACATTGGATGGAATGGTGACGCTAACCTTGGCGACGCTTTGGACAACATAACCTTCTGGGCGAAGAAAAACAATGCGGATCGCATCGCTCAGAGTAACGCGGTCACTACAATTACTAGCGCAGTTGGGGCTATCATACGAGCGGACCCTGCGAAGCGCGATCGCTTCATCGCGATTGGCCACAGCTTCGGTGCTCGCCTGCTGTTTGCTGCAACAGCCCCGTCGCTACTGGCAGCCGCCCAGATGGCACATCCGGGCCGCCCGTACAGCACCTACAAGGTGTTCCGTGGCATTGCAGATGCGGTTATCCTGTTAAATCCGGCTTTTGAGGCGTCTCGGTACACCGCGTTTGACAATCTTTCCCGTGTCGAGGAGGCATTCTCACCGGAGCAGCCACCACTCTTGGTGACGCTCTCGACAAGCGCCGACTGGCCAACCCGCAAGGCGTTTCCGATTGGCCAGTGGTTGGGCTTAGCAAGAAGCTCGCGCGAACTTATGACGCTCGGCAATTACAGCCCCTATCGAACTCATATTTTCACGGAACGGCATGGATCGAGCTGCACCGATGGCGACACGACTAGGTCGGGTGAAATCGACAACTTAGAAATTGGACCTGTTTGTCTCATTAGGATTAATAGAGAAGACAAACGGGTCAAAGCGGGCGACAATCCGGCGGCCACGTCACCCTATAACCCCTTTATGGTCGCGAGGACGGGTCCCGAGATCATGAGCGGCCATGGCGACATCTGGAATCCTAAGATCAGGGGTTGGCTTGTTGATCTCGTCGCCTTGCTTGAGCAAGAGCATAGCAATATTTTAGCTGTGAAAGACCCCGCATCGAAAGAGACGGCTGATCCAAAATCGCCCCAGTCACGATAAGCCATAGTGCCCATATTTGAAGTGATAATAATTATTTGACGGGCGGCGAATGGTGGCTATCTGAAAGAAGTGATGATCGTTTGCATGATTAATTCGGGTTGTAAGCAGCCCTGCTGGGCCGCTTAGCCAAAGTTCGCCGGCCTCAAATCGGTCAGGCTGATGCACCACCTGGCCGACGCAGGTTCCAAGCCTCCGCTAGCCGCTCGCAGGCTCGCTTCCGGCGCCGGTCGAAAGTTCGCCGCCAGATCCCAAACTCACGGCAATGGTCGGTGATCGATCCGCCGGGCACGTCTTTGAGCAGCCGAAGTCGGCGGTGACGCTTGATCCGACGCCGCGCCTTGGCCCGGGCCCAGGTCAGCAGGGCGATCCGCTCCTCGCTGTCCCGGCCCAGGACCTCCGCCGAGAAGACGATCCAATCGAAGGTCGCCCGCATCTCCTCCGGGTCGTTCGGCTGCAGCCGGTTCGGCCGCACGCTGAAGATGCCCGAACTGGTGAAGGCCATGAACGCCGCCACCAACCACCGCTCCACGTCCGCGCACGTCATGGCCGGCGGGTCCGGGCCTTCGATCCTCAGCGGGTTCGCCATCAGCACCGGTTACGCGCTTCCCTCAAGCGGCCGAGCGGCTGAACAGATCGGGCGCCGGCGGATCGGCCCAGGCGGGCTCGGCCGGCATCGGCGGCACCGCGGCCCGCGCCTCGACGATCGCGAGGCACTGCCAGTCGGCGCACGACCACAGCCCTTCTGAGCGATTCCGGAAGCATCCGAAGCCGAACGAGGCGCCGAACACGCCGCACTCGGCGCAGACGTGCTCGGCTGGCGGCTCTCGCTCAGCGTCGGCCGCCTTCCGCGCGGCCTCGCGGTCGCGCAGATTGGCCTTCCAGAGATCGGGACGCCGGCTCACGACGCACCTCTGGTCAGGCCCTGGCGCTGGTCGAGGCGGGCCATCAGCCGGCCGATGTCCGGCCCGTGGCCGGTCGCGCGGAGCCGGGCAAGGTCCTCGTCCAGCTTCGCCCGCTGCGCCCGGGCGATCTCGGCGGGCGTCTCGGCGCGGTGCCGCGCGGGCTCGGCCTGCCGCATGTGCTGCAGGTGCGCCTCGGCCGCCTTCGCGACCTCCGCGCGCTGCTCCGCCGTCGGCACGTCGTAGACCTCGGCCTCGAGCACGCGCCGGATGTGCAGCAGCCGCGTCCGGAGCGGGATCAGTCCCTCACGCACCTCGTCTGCGAACTCGGCCGGGGAGGGCCGGAACCGCTTCGACCAGGGCCGCAGAGTCTCGCCGGATCGGAAGCGCTCGGCCGCGGCGTGAATCGCGGCCAGCGGGAGAGCCTTCAGCGCCGACACGTACTCCGCGACGAGCACCTCATTCTCGTCGTCGCCGCGCCCGCGCCCCTGCTCGAAGCCGAGGAGGACTCGGGTCACGACCACGTCGACATGGCGGGGGTTTGAGGCCGCCGTCAGCTCGGCGTTAAGCCGCGCGGCGAGCGCGCAGAGCTGCTGCCGCTCGGTGGTCGAGACCGCCCTGTCCCGCCGCACGCAATACCGCGTCGGAAGGACGGGATGCGCCTCCAGCCTGCCATGCAGTGCCGAGATCCTTGCCTCGACTGGGGCCGGCATCAGGGTCGTTCGCGTCGATGGCAGGCGGTTCGACATCGTAGGCTCCCGTCAGGGATTCGGCGTGTTGGCGGATGAGGCGGGCGGCGAGGCCCGTAGGCGCTGGCTGGGCGGGGCGCCCGCGGTCTGGCCGGCGGCCGGTGGCTTCGCGGCGGGCCTGGAGGCGCCGCTCGACCCAACTCGAGAAGTCGGCCAGCTCGCGGCCGTCGGCCTCCTCGATCAGGCCCAGCACCACCACCGCCTCGTCGTGGGCGATGCCCAGCCAGTGGCCGATCAGGCCGCGGGCCGAGTGCTCGGACCGGCCGGTGTTGGCGCAGATCAGCGCGATGCCCCGGGTCATCAGCTCCCGGCGGAAGCTCCGGGTCTCGTCGGCATCGGCCGACCCAGTGCCGCCAGCCTGCCCGACGTCGTCGGCCGACCCCTCAGGGTCGGAACCGGGGGTTGGGGAGGGGTTAAGGGGTGGGGGTGGAGGTGCAGGAGGAGGGGGCGGACCATCCGGGGAGGGGCCGGGGGGTAACGTGCCGTCTGCGGTGTCACGTGACTTCACGTGACGCACGCGCCCCTGGCGGGCCCGGTCGGAGGTCCGACGCTTCTCGATCGCCTCGACGGCAACCTGCGCGCGGGCGAGCTCCATCGCGACGCGCTGCAACAGCTCGGGTTCGAGGCCGGCGCGGGCCAGATCGGCGATGAGGGTGGGATCGCTCATCGGCCTACTCCGCCGCCATCGGCATCGGGCCGGGCGCGTGGTCAGCCTCGGTGAAGTCCTCCCAGGACATGCGGCTGAGCTGCGTCGGGCCGCGGTGGGAGAGGTCCCAGACGAACCAAGCGAAGGCCATGTTCGAGGAGGCCTTCGGGCCCTCCCAGCCGTCGCGGTGCATCATCGGCAGGCGCTTGCGGAAGCAATACACCCGGGCCAGCGTGCCGGTGTCGAGGATGGAACCGCGCGAGATGCTCTCGTAGAACGAGAACCGCAGCAGCATCATCACGCGCGGGCAGAGCCGCACGGCCTGTTCCACGAAGGCGCGAGCGTCCTTGTAGGGCGGGTTCGTGACGATGCAGTCGATGCCCTCGGGCGCCGCGTCGACCTTCAGGAAGTCGACGTCCGAGACCTGCCCCTTCCAGCCGTAGTCGACGAGGTCTGTAGCCAGAACCTCGTGCCCGGCCGCATACAGCTCGCGCACGATGGCGCCGGGCCCGCAGGCCGGCTCCCAGATGCGCCGCGGCATCCACTCGATCGCCATCAGCGCACGCACGGCCACGGCCGGCGTCTCGTAGAGGTCGTTCCCGCGCTCCGAGAGCGCGTGCGCCTTGTTCTCGCGGTGGCTCACGCTGCAGCCCTCCGTCGAAAGGCCGGGACCATCCGCGAGAGCACCAGCATCACGCCGCGATTCAGGCGCGGCGCCAGCTCCGTCCCGTCCGGATGGTAGGAGCGCTCGCAGAGGCGCATGGATTCGGCCGCGTCGAGCGCGTCGCCATAGGTGCCGCGGAACAGCTCGCGGCCCGAGAAGATCAGCACCCATGTCATGCCGCCGCCCTCACGGCCTGCGGCTCCAGCGCCGCGACCTGGATCACCAGCTCGGGCGACTCGCCGTAGAACTTGCGGACCAGGCCATCGACCACGGACGCGTCGTCAGCCCAGACGACGTGGTTCAGCGGGTCGATGACCTTGGCGATGTTGTCCCAGTCGGGCTTGGTCGTGGGCCGCAGGCGGCGCTCGATCGCGTCCAGCCGCTTCCGCTTCGACCAGCTCGCCGGAATCGGCATGGTGGCGAAGATCCGAACCTCCAGCGGCCCGGTGAACAGGGCGCGCCCCCGCATGACGGCGCCGGCCGCGAGTCGCAGGGCGCTCTCGTACGCCTCGGTCTTCTGGTCGGGATGGGAGTGGATGCGCGCCACTCCTCCCCGATGGACGAGCTGCGCGCGGTGCCGGCCCTTCCCGCGAGGGGCACCCGGCAGGCGGATGATGACGGTCTCGGACACCGCGCGCCTCCAGGCTCAAGCGTCCGCGGGTTCGCGCGTGCGGCGCGACCGGGTCTCGCGGGCGGGCGGCTCCGGCAGAGGCGAGCGATCGGCTTCGCCCTCGGCGTCGCCCTCGTCGCCCTCACCCTCCTCGTCGCCGTCCTCGGCCTCGTCGCCCTCGTCGATAGGCAGGTCGGGCTGATCCTTGTCCGCGACCGCATCGGCGCGCTGGCCGAAGAAGACGCTCGGCTCCGCCAGGACGAGGACCGCAGGCTTCGCGCCGTGCTCGGCCAGCTTCGTGATGTCGTCGACCGAGCCGGAGGCGCCGACCTCGAGCTTGAGGCCGTCCTTCACGGTCCACTTGCCGGTCGAGACCACCAAGTGGTCGAAGCCCTGATGCGCGACGACCTTGATGGCCTCGCGCACCGTCTTCCCGGCGACCTCGTCGCAGCGGCCGATCATCAGCCGCTGCTCGTGCTCGGACATCTTGGTCCAGCACGGCATCTGCCGGCAGATGTTGTCGAGGATCCGGTCGCGGATGTCGCCCCGCAAGGTCTCGATGCCGAGCTCTACAGCGGCTTCGGCTTGCGCGACCGCGTCTGTTGTGGCTTCCATTGCTCTCTCCATGGATGGGCACCACGCCCATTCGGTTCAGACCGCCCGGCACCCGCTCCCACAGCAGGCCGGGCGGTTCTCGTTTCGGGGTCAGGGGTGCGGGCGGTTGCCCGGCAGACGCGGGTCATGACCGCGGCGCGGGACGAGCGGCTCCTCGACGACGGGCGAGCGATCGCCGAGCGGCGCGTGGAGTTGCTGCTGGACCGGAGGCGTCGGCGACAACGCCACCAGCGTCAGCGCAAGGCCCTCCGCCCAACCGAGCAGCGCGACGAGACACATGCGGACCGGCCGGTTCGCGCCAGTCTCGGGCACGTGTCTCTCGACGCCCTGGCGGAGCGTCGCGAAGTGGCCGGGCAGGGTGGTGACGAAGGTGCCGTCGGACATGGTCAGGCCGCCGCTAACCGCTCGCGGAGCAGGTAGCCTTCCAGCTCCCAGATGCGCTCGCGGGCATTCCGGTGCGCGATCTGCTCGCCAATCGCCGGATCGAAGTTCTCGGGCGACGCGGCCGCGCTGGTGCCGGTGACGATGAAGCCGTTGCGCAAGGTGAGCGCGCAGACCGTCAGTGTCGTACCCGGGAACACGTGATAGGCCGCGCTGACGATGCGGCCGTCGATGTGATCGGGCGTCAGGCGGGGCGCGTTCAGCCCCTTCGCCTGCAGCTCGGCCTCCAGCTTGGTCTCGTCGCTCGACATGCTCACTTCTCCTCGTTCGCGGCCCGCCACAGCGGCAGGTCCGTCAGATCACCCGCACCCGGCAGGCGCGGCACAAGCGGGCGAGCATCCGGACGGACCAGTGCCGATGCGGCCGCCCGTCCTGGACGGCGCGGAGCAGGGCCTGCCGCCGTGCGAAGAACAGCCTCAGCCTCAGCCACAGCAGGGTGCGCAGACCCGGCGACCGCGGCGGTGACCTCGATGTCATGGGCGAGCCTCCTGAGTTGCCGCTCGCATTCGGCGGCGTGGGCGGCCTCGATCCGGGACAGGATGTGCGAGGCGATTTCCTTGGGCGGCCGGTACCGGAGCGCCCACAGCTTCCCGAAGGGGATGGCCGCGCGCGTCGCGATCCGGCGCATGGCGTTGGCCGTGTCGCCTGGTCCGCGGACCTCGAAGCGCAACAGCTCGTCGAAGGCGCTCCGCGCCCGCATCACGTCAGCGTCCGACATTTGAGCCTTCCGCAAAAACCTTTTGCACATCAGCAAATCCGTCCGTGGTTACTTGCGACCACGGACGGAGAGGGCCGACATGCAGAGGGAGTTCTTGAGGGTACGCACGACACACAGCGCGACCGCCGGCTTGGCGGCAGGGACGGGCGCGCAGGAGGAGGGACGACCCGGCCGAGGGTCCGAGATTGCGATGGTCTCGGCCGGGTCGCTCGCTGGCGGGAGGCGCGAGCCTGCGACCGCTGCGATGGGCAATGAGGGACGCCTGCCCGCCGTTGTCGAAACGGAGGGGAAGGTGCGGGCAGGCGATCGGCCGGTGAAGCCCGGCACGATGAGGTGAAACCATGCACAGGCCAGCATTCGCCCTGAGCGACACTGATCCGGCGGACGCGTTATTCTTGGCGCGGACGAGGATGGCAGAACCGGCCATGGCGATCGGCAACGACATCTCAGGCGCGCCTCTTCAGGCGCGCCAGACCACGGCCCATCCGCTCGCGAAGCGAGGCGGCGTTGTCCTGCCCGACAACGACAACGTCCGCGGGGCTGGACGTCCGGGCGGCGACCGGCTCGACCGGAACGAAGCTGAGCCCGCGGTCCATGGCCTGGGCCATGCGCACCAGGTCGGCGAACTGGTCCCGGTGCTGCAGGAGCGCCAGCAGCTCGGGGTCCTGGGCTTGGGCTTGGAGGTGCTGCGCGGCGCGCTCCAGGTCGAGGGCCTGCTGCGCCATCTCGGCCGGTGCGCCGGTGTCCGGATGCTCGCCGCGCTCGACCTCGATGGCGAGACGCGACGCCAGGATCGCGAATGCGCCCGCAGCGCGACGGCAGGCGCAGCCAAGGGCCAGTAGGGTCTTCGCGTCGGTCACGGTGGGCTCCAGGTAGGAGACCGCCACCGAGGCCGCGGCCTCGACGCTGGCGACGGCAGGGGCACGCGGCGAAAGGCGAGGGGCGGCGCTCACCGGAGCGCTCCTCCGCAGACGATCAGCCCGGCGCCGACGACGAGGCCGACGTGGCTCGCGCGTCGGACCAGCGCGTCAGACGGACCACCCGAGATCAGGGCGCGCCCAGCGGTGCAGCTCAGGACGGACCACGCACCGAGGAAGAGGCATGCCGTGCCCATCACGCGGCCTCAGTCCGAGGCTGGTGCACCCGGACGAGAACATCGTTGTCGATTGCCAGCCCCTTGGCCTGCGCGGCTTCGACCACGCGAGGCCAGTAGACGACCGGGATCGAACCGCGCTGGCGCATGTCGCTGCCACGCGCCCCGGGGTTCTTGGTGAACCCACAGATCACACCGAAGGCTGTCGGGCCGCCCAGCGAAGCGATGATGTCAGCGACAGATCTCATGGCGATCGGCACGCTACGCCTGATGCGTAGCAAGTGTCAACGCACAATGCGTAACGCGTTGTGCGATGCGCCGACCATGGACTCGATTGCTGAGCGCCTACAGTACTTGCGGAAGAAGGCCGGCTTCGGCACGGCTACCGAAGCTGCGCGAGCATTCGGATGGGCTGTGCCCACCTATCTCGGACACGAAAACGGCGATCGAAATCCCAGCAGAGAGACAGCCAAGCGATATGCGGCCGCCTTCAAGACGCGCTGGGAATGGATCCTGGAGGGTGGCCCCCGACTGGATGCGCCGAAGGACGATACGGTGCCGATCGTTGGCGACGTAGGCGCAGGTGCGCGCATTGTCTTCAACGGCGAGCCGCAGGGCGGATATGACCGGGCGCCGCGGCCTCCAGGATCCTCGCCGGATACAGTAGCAGCCCGCGTCCGAGGCGACTCGATGCCCGGCCTCGCCGAGGATGATTGGCTGATCTACTACGACCAGCGAGTTCGCGGATTGCCCGACGAGTGGATCGGACAACTCTGCGTCGTGTGGATTTCGGAGGACGAAGTCTACGTGAAAAAGGTGTTTCGCGGGCGCGACAGCGGTCCCTATCTCCTCGTCTCGACAGGCGGATTGCCGCCCATCGAGGTCGAAGAGATCACTTGGTCTGCCAAGGTCGCCTGGATCAAGCCGCGCTAGAAATCGTCGGTCTCGGGCACCTCGCCGATCCGCGCGAGAAACGTCGGTTCGGCGAATTCGTCCGCGCTGCTCGCTCCCGGACGCGAGTAGGCCAGAGCACCTACCGCCTTATTCTCTTCGACGAGACGTTCAGCCAAGCGCTTCGCAGCCTCTGGACTTGGGCACTGCCGGATAGGTCCGGCCGATATCGCTCCCCGGCCGCCACGTATGAACGGCTGTACGGCGTGATACTGCGCATGAGCCATTGCTGATCCTGATGTCTGCTTCGGCCTTTATAGGCTGGCACCCAAAACAGAACGAAGCAAGAACATAGTCCCACGCGATCCGGGATCGATGGAATCCTCGCGACACTCCCGTGGGTTGGGCTGTGCACGGCTGTGGACAACGCATTCTGCGCAGAGAGCGCCACCTCACAACGGTGTGCTACGCATAATGCGTTGACATTCGTTACGCACGATGCGTAGTATCCGCCATCGTCCCCCGACGAGCCGATGGAGCCGCAGATGCTCGATGCCCCCGCAGATCTCGTCCTCACCCTGATCGCAGTCAGCGCGGTCCTCCTCGCGTTCGGCATGCCGGCTGTCGGCATGTCCCTCGGCTGGGGCCGCTGACATGGCCGGCCAACCCGCAACCGACGTCGACATCCGCATCGGCGAGCGCATCTGCGCCGCTCGGATCCGGGCTCGCCTCACCCAGCGCACCGTCGCCGCCGCGATCGGAGTCTCGGCCGCTCAGCTCCAGAAGTACGAGAAGGGCACGAACCGCATCAGCGCGATCGCGCTGAGCATCATCGCCAAGCTCACCGGGGCGCCGATCGCGTCCTTCTTCGACGCGCCCGAGCCGCCCGCGCCGCTGAGTGTCCCGCAGACCGTCGACAGGGCTCGCGAGCATCTCCTGAGAGCAGCCGACCTCTACTTCGAGGCGCGACTGGTGGCTGGGGAACTGACCAGCCCGCGCGCGATCGCCTTCATAGCCGAGGCCGGCTGACTATGGCGCTCCTCGACCTCCCCGCCGGCTACCGGATCACCGGCTCCTCCGCCGGCTACGCCCTGCGCGGCCCCTACGGGCCCCTCGGTGACGCCTTCGACTGCTGGGCCGAGGCCTGTTTCGCCGCCCAGGACCACGCCGATTCCCTCGTGCTGGAAGCCGCCGACGAGCTGGCCGCCATCGCGGATTTCGAGGCCCAGCAACTCTTGGAGGCCGCATGAACGCCCAGCACCCCATCCGCGCCGCCTTCGGCCATCTACCCAAGGTCGCCCCGCACCTCGTCGAAAGCGTCGCCGTGGATCAGCCCCTCGTTCGTCTGGCGCCGGGTGTCACCGTCGACGAGATCGCCGCGCGGGTATCCGCCTTCGATCAGGCCCACTCCGTCGGCGAGCTCGGTGCCGGCATCTCCGGCCTGGACGGCTTGATCGAGAGCCTCGCGATGATGGCGTGGCACGTCGAGCGCGCCGTCGAGCGCGGTGCCGGTCAGAGCTACGACCTCGACAAGCTGGAGAGCATCAAGGGCCGCATCGCCGAGGTCCACCAGAAGGTGGAGATCTCAGCCGGCCGCCTCACCGCGAAGCTGGCAGGTGCGCGATGAGCATCGTCAGCTATCTCGACCTCGCCCTCGCGCTGCCAGCGGCCTTGGCGCTTGCCGCCCCAGAAACCCGCCCGACTGCCACCGAGGATCACCGTCTCACGTCGGCGCAGGCACTCGCCCTGCTGCCGCCGGACGAGACCATCCACGTCCAGGTCGGCCAGAGCCGAAGCCGCTGGCGCCGCGGCAACGTCATCATGACGATCCGGGGCGGCAGCGACCGGCGTATCGCGCTCGCATCCCGCTCCGCTGGGTTCGGCCTGTCCTTCACCCGGGACACCGGGGAATCCGTCCTCGTCCAGACCGACGACGCGAAGATCCGCGGCTGGCTGGAGCGCCAGGCCAAGCGGGCAGGGGATTGAGCCGTGCAGGTTCGCTACCTCATCTGGTCGAACGAGCGCGGCATGTGGTGGAAGCCGAACCACAGCGGCTACACCACGCTGACCCACGAAGCCGGCCTGTATTCGGAAGAAGAAGCACGCAAGATCTACGCGAAGGCGAACTTCGATCCCGGAAATCTCAACGAAGTCGTTTGCCGCGTGCCGTGGAATACCTTGGCGCGCGAGCAATTCGACTGGGCCGTCCAAGAGCGGCTCGGAGACGCCGGCCATGCCGCGCCCCGAGCAGACGACATCCCCTTCTGAGGAGCGCCCCATGGCCTTGCTCGCCCCCGACGCCCCCGCGCGCCCGTCCACCGTGCGCATCCACGCCGACCTCTACCAGGGCACCGACGAGTGGATCGCCGCCCGCTGCGGGATGCTCACCGCCAGCGAGATGACGCTGATCCTGACGCCGACCCTCAAGGCGGCCAAGAACGAGAAGGAGCGCTCGCACCTTTACGAGCTGCTCGCCCAGCGGATCACCAAGTTCGTCGAGCCGCGGTACGTCAGCGACGACATGCTGCGCGGACGCGACGACGAGGTCGAGGCGCTCACGCTCTACGCGCGGCACTACGCCGAGACCGAGACCGTCGGCTTCATCACCAACGACCGTTGGGGCTTCACGCTCGGCTACTCGCCCGACGCGCTGGTCGGCACCGACGGCCTCGTGGAGTGCAAGTCGCGCCGGCAGAAGTACCAGGTCCAGACCTTCCTCGAGCACGTGCCCGAGAGCACGATCCCGGCCGAGTACGCCCTCCAGATCCAGACCGGCCTCCTCGTCTCCGAGCGGCTCTGGTGTGACCTCGTCTCGTATTCCGGCGGCCTGCCGCTCGCGGTGATCCGCGCCTACCCGGACGAGACGATCCAGGACGCGATCATCTCCGCTGCCGGCGACTTCGAGCAGCGCCTCCGGGACGCGATGAGCCGCTACCGCGATGCCGTCGCCTCCGCCGGAGCCATCCCCACCCAGCGCGTCGAACGGGAGATCCTGGCGTGATCGACATCTCGCAGACGGTCGCGCCCAAGAGCGACCAGCTCAACGCCGACGACCTGATCGGCGGCCCGCGGACCATCACGGTCACGCGCGTGTCGAAGATGAAGGAGCCGGACCAGCCGATCGCGATCTACTTCGAGGGCGACGGCGGCAAGCCGTACAAGCCCGGCAAGTCGATGCGCCGCGTGCTCCTGCGGATCTGGGGGCAGGACGGTGCCACCTACGCCGGCCGTCGGATGACGCTCTACCGGGACGACGCCGTGCAGTTCGGCGGCGCGGCCGTCGGCGGGATCCGGATCAGCCACATGTCGGGGATCTCCTCGGCGGTGACGATGGCGCTCACGGTGACCCGGGCGAGCCGCAAGCCCTTCACGGTCAAGCCGCTGGCCGAGGAGCGCAGGCCTGCCCTGGAGCAGCCGAAAGGCGAAGCCGCGCCTGCCGGCGAGGAGCAGGGGGGCACGCGCCAGCCGGGCCCGCGCGAGCGAATGTTCGCCGCTGCCAGGCTCGAGGCCGCCAAGGGTAGCGATGCGCTGCGAGCGTTCCGCGACGGGCTTCCCGAGCGGGCTGATCGCGTCCTCGACGAGATCGGCGCCGAGCTGGAGCGGATCGCAGCCGGCGCGGACGTCGCCGACGACGATGGCTTCCCCGGCTTCGCGCCTGCAGACGAGCAGGCCGCCTGATGTGCTGGCCGAGCTTCTTCATCGGCTGCGGTGTCACGGCCGTCCTGGCCCTGGCCGCCTGGGGCCTCATGTCCTCGGACCGCGCCCTCAAGGCCGAGGACGCCGCGCGCACCGCCTCCCAGCGCGGGGAGGGCGACCGCTGATGGTTGCCCCGATCCTCCGCGGCTCGCGGCAGCACGACCTCTTCGCGCTGACGGCCGAGCGCCTGGTCTACGACGACGCCGTCGAGATGACCCTCGCCTCGCTCCAGACCTATGGCCCGCAGCACGAGCGCTGGGCCATGGCTTGGTCCGGCGGGAAGGACTCGACCGCGACGCTGACCCTGATCGTCCACCTGATCGAGGCCGGCCGGCTTGCGCCGCCGAAGACGCTGACCGTCTACTATGCCGACACTCGCCAGGAGCTGACGCCGCTCGCGATCGCCGCGGCCGACGTCATGGCGCGGCTCGCCCGCTTCCCGTGGATCCGGCTCCGCGTCGTCACCGCGCCGCTCGACCGCCGATTCCTCGTCTACATCCTCGGCCGCGGCGTCCCGCCGCCGAACAACAACACGCTCCGCTGGTGCACTCGGCAGATCAAGATCGACCCGATGGCGGCCGCGATCGAGGCCGACCTCGCCGGCCTGCCCGAGACCGACACGGTTCTGACGATCACCGGCGTCCGCCAGGGCGAGAGCGCGATCCGCGACCGGCGGATCGAGATGAGCTGCTCGAAGGACGGGGCCGAGTGCGGGCAGGGCTGGTACCAGCAGGTCCTCCCCAACATGAAGGGCGTCCGCGGGCGCCTCGCGACCCTCGCGCCGATCCTGCACTGGCGGGTCTGCAACGTCTGGGACTGGCTGCGGGTCTACGCGCCGATGCGCGCCTATGGCGGCTGGGCGACGGCGATGCTGGCCGACGCCTACGGAGGCGACGAGGCCGAGGAGGCGAACGCGCGCACCGGCTGCGTCGGCTGCCCGCTGGCCGCCCGGGACAAGGCGCTCGAGGCGGTCGTCGCCCTGCCGGCCTGGTCGTACCTCGCGCCGCTGCTGGGCCTGCGCTCGATCTACCGGGAGCTGCGGCTCGCCCGGAACCGGCTGCGCCAGCCCGGCGGCGAGACCCGCAAGGACGGAACGCTGGTGCCGAACCAGCAGCGGATGGGCCCGATCACCCTGCCTGCGCGCCTCGACGCGCTCGACCGGATCCTCGCCATCCAGTCCGCCTGCAACGTCGAGGCTGACCGGCTCGGCCGGCCGCGCGTCGACCTGCTCAACGCCGAGGAGGAAACACGCATTCGCGAGCTGATCGCCGCCGGCACGTGGCCACAGCGGTGGACCGGCGAAGAGCCGACCGCGGACGTGCCGCTCGATGCCGTCTTCTCGGACGGGTCCGTGCAGCCACTCCTATTCACTGACCACACCGACCTCACGCCCGCGGAGTAGCAGAATGTTCGGGTTGGTCTCAGACGGTGATGTCGACCACACGCTTCTGCGATGGCGGAAGGTTCAGACCGTCCTTCTTCTCCTGAATGCTCTCATCATCGGGTCCTTGCACCGCCGCCGTAACGGTGTGCAGTCCCGATCTGTGTTCGAGTGCGGCCTCAGCTTGCGCCGATTGGATCATCTCCGTCGCCCTCACCGGCCCAACGGCGTTGATCGAGGTGGTGATCGTCATGGCTCGGACCTCCTCGAACAGGATCTGAGCACGAGACTATTGATTGATCAGTTTCGTAAATTCGGTCAATTTTTCAAATCCGTGAAAGCGCATCGAAAGAACAGTTTTTCGGCCCTCTTCTTTCTGATCGCGGAGTAGCAGCATGGCCGAGTCCAGCACCATCCCGCGCGACGTCGGGCTGAAGGGAGGGGGATGGGGCGATGCCGCGTGAGCAGTTGGCCAGCGCCGCCGACCTGGTGCGCGAATTCGGCTTCACCGAACGGCACTGGATCCGTCAGGCTGCGGCCGGGCGAATCCCCGGTGCTCGACAGCCGTTCGGTCCGCGGTCATCGTGGGTGTTCGACCTGCGTGCCGTGCGTCAGTGGTGGGATGCTTCGACGAGGACGGTGCCAGAATGGCCGACATCTACCTCCGCGGTAAGACGTGGTGGGGCCGGATCCAGAAGAACGGCCAGGACATCCGCGAATCCCTCGGAACACGATCTGAAAGCGTTGCTCGCCAACGTCTTGCGGTCTGGCTCTCCGACCTCGAAGCCCAAGCGTGGGGCGGGAAGCCGCGGCTGACGCTGAACGCCGTCATCGCGTCGTTCATCACCGACCACGGGCCGTCACTGCGCCCCAGCACGCTCCGCCGCTACGGGGTGTCGATCAACTGGCTGAACGAGCACTTCAAGGGCAGCCTGCTCCTCGAACTGCGGGCCAAGGATCTGAAGGAGTTCGAGACCGCGCGGCGCACGGCCGGCGCGTCGGCTCCAACGGTGCGGCGCGACCTCGCCTGCCTGTCGACGATCTTCGGCTTCGCGATCGAGAACGAGTGGGCCGACCTCAACCCGGTGATCCCGTTCCTCAAGCAGCGAGCGAAGCGCGGGCTGCGCGAGGCGCCTCCGCGCACCCGCTACCTCAACCGGGCGGAGGAGGGGAGGCTGCTGGATTCGGCAGTGCCCTACGTCCGTGACGCAATTCTGTTCGCGATCTACACCGGCCTGCGCCAGGAGGAGCAATTTTCGCTCACGTGGCCGCAGATCGACCTCGCCCGGAAGCAGCTCACCGTCTCGGCCGAGACCGCCAAGGGCAAGCGTGAGCGCACGGTGATCCTGCTGAAGCCGGCGCTCAAGGTGCTCGCCCGGATGCCGCGGCATCTGACCAGCCCGTACGTGTTCCATCACGGGGCGGCGACGACGAAGCGCGGAGCTGCTCGGGCAGCAGCAGCGGCGCGGCCGGAGCGCAACGACGGCGAGCGGTTCAATCACCTGGACCGCGGGCTCCGGAACGCGGCCGACCGGGCGAAGGTGAAGGACCTGCGCTGGCACGACCTGCGCCGGACCCACGGCTGCCGGCTCCTCCAAGAGGAGAAGTGGACGATGGAGATGGTGCGCGATCAGCTCGGCCACCGCAGCGTCGTCCAGACCGAACGGGCCTATGCATTTTTGGAGGTTGAGGCCCGGCGCGCAGCGGCGCATGGAGTCGGCACAAATCCCGGCACAGGGGAAGGCGGGTCATTCCCGCAGGAGATCGACGCCGCGACCGGCCTGCCGATCGTTGCACAAAAACCGGCACAGGGTCAGCGGACTGATTTGGAAAAGCGAAGGCGGGCAAGAGGTTAGCACTTGGGGACATTGGCTTTTGGTACCGCCATTCCCAGGTTCGAATCCTGGCGCCCCAGCCAAATTTCCCAAGGAAAACAGGACGTTCGGGACCGGGATTGAGCGGGCGGCCGGGTCGCGCGTGGCGTTTGCCCGCGGCGCGGAAATCCGCTCTGGCCCGAACGCCCTCCGGCGCCGGCGCTCTCAGGCGAGGAGCCTGCGCGCCGACACCGACACCGCGCCGGGGCTTCGCCGCACGAGGGTGATGGCCGCGGTCATCATGGGCTTTCCGAGACCGACATGAGCGACGTGCCCGATCAGAAGCGGACGAAGATCGCCGAGAGCGTGCTGGTTCGTCTCAGCACGTTCGCGCTGGGCGCCGGCCTCTGCGATGGCATCGCCCGGAGCATCGTCGAGAAGGTGGTTGCCGACATGCCGGAAGCCTCCGTCGAGCAGATCGCGGCGGCGGCGCGGATGATGATGCTGTTCGTGTCGGGCTGAGCGCGGTACATGGCCCGGACCGCCCCGCTGGCACATCCGGTGAAAGGATGAGCGCGTGATCCTGCCGCCCCTCCGCCGGACCGCGGCCGATGCCCAGACGGTGGCCACCGTCGTCCACCGAGGCCAAGTCGACAAAGCCGGCAGGCCGTACATCGAGCATCTGGCGCGGGTCGTTGCCGGCGTGCTCAGGCTGTCGGAAGGGTGCCCGTCCTGGTCCGATCTGGAGCGGGACGAGGCGGTGCAAGCCGCATGGCTGCACGATGTGGTCGAGGATACCAGCTACGGGTTCGGCCACTTGGCCAAAGAGGGCTTCAGCGACAACGTGCTGACCTCGGTCGCCATGCTCACGAAGCCCGGTGGGCGCGTCACCTACGCGGCCTGGATCAACAACATCGCGAAGGTGGGCACCCTTCGGGCCACGCTCGTGAAGCTCGCCGACCTGGAGGACAATTCGGATCCCGGGCGTCTGGCGCTCCTCGCCGCGGAGACTCGGGAGCAGCTCATCCTCAAGTACGAACCGGCCAAGGCCAGCCTGCGCACAGCGGCCGCGGCGAAGGGCTGGCTCGGTTCGCCGACGACGGTCGAGGGCGACAGGCCGCGTTAGCCCGGCGCCCTCCGAAGGCACCGCCGCCGGGAGCGGCACGGCACCGTCGGGCGGCCCGGTCGGGACGGGATCAGCCGCCGCGTCGATCCGCGTGCCCGGACCGCGCGATGCGGTCCGCCACGGGACATCCTGAAGAACCGGACATTTTCCGGAAGATCAACCGATCTTCTCTGCAGACCGAGAGCGTGCGTGAGCGCACGCGTTTCACAATCCCCGCCGCAGACCGCCGCGCGCGCGCGGATGAAGACCCGATGATGGGACCGTTAATACAGGGGGCCTCGATTTTGGGGAGGCAGCACGTGGGCCGCACGTATCCGAACACTCGCAGAGGGCGAGCCTTGCTGTTCAGCCGGCGAGCCGAGCCGGCCATTCGGACGTCGGATCTGGTCGGCGCCACGGCCGGGGTCGCGCTCCTCGGCGGCCTGTGCTTGCTGCTCGTGGCCCTGTTCACGAGCGAGGCGCAGGGCTTCACGGATCTCGCGTCGATCCTCCCCGGATCTTAGGTCCATCGCCGGCCCTGCCGGAGACCGGCCACGCGCCTGCATCCGCGTCGGCCGGCGGCGTCTCTCCCTCCGGCGCGGGCCGGCCCGCGACCCGCGGGGCGGGGCACGCAGCGGCCGCGCCGCCGGTCGCGGGCACCACCGGACACATGCGCATGTGGCGCGGCCTCCGACGGCGCCCGGTCGCGGCAGCGGTGAAGCCGCGGGTGCCGGGTCCCGGCCGATCGTCCCGCCCCGACCCGCCTCGGCCCGCGACCGCGCGCCGGATCCCTGCACGATGGCCGCGATTGGAGACGCGGGCGGCGCCGGCCGCCCGACCATCGCGGCGCGGCGGCCGTGGTCTCGCAACGCCCGGATGGGACGCGGCGATCGCTGACGGCGATCCGCACAGCTGTTCGGCCGGAAGAGGGTTGAATCGCGTTCGCCAGTCGAGAAGGCTCGCTCCGCCCGACCCGCATCGCCCCTCGGAGGTGAAGACCCTGTGCCGCACGCGACCGAACTGATCGCCGTCATCGCCCTCGGGCTGACCCTCGCCTTCATCTGCGGGATGGTCGCGCAGCGCCTCAGGCTGCCGCCTCTGGTCGGCTACCTGGTCGCGGGCGTCCTCGTCGGCCCCTACACGCCGGGCTTCGTGGGCGACAGCAACCTCACGGGCCAGCTCGCGGAGATCGGCGTCATCCTGCTGATGTTCGGGGTCGGGCTGCACTTCTCCTTCAAGGACCTGATGGCCGTGCGCGCCATCGCCCTGCCCGGCGCGGTGGTGCAGATCACGGCGGCGACCGCCATGGGCATCGGCCTGGCCCTCGCCTGGGGCTGGACCCTCGGCCAGGGCCTGGTCTTCGGCCTCGCCCTCTCTGTCGCGAGCACGGTCGTCCTGCTCCGCGCGCTGGAGGAGCGCGGCCTCCTCGACACGGATAACGGCCGCATCGCGGTGGGCTGGCTCATCGTCGAGGATCTGGCGATGGTGCTGACCCTCGTGGTCCTGCCCGCCCTCGCGCCTTCGCTCGGCGGCGAGGCCCGCGGCCTCGGGCACGGCACGGCCCACGCGCTCACGGACCTCGTGGCCCAGCTCGTCGGACCCGACCGCGCGCAGAGCCTCGCGCTGACCGTCGCTCTGACGCTCGCCAAGGTCGCCGTCTTCGCGGCGCTGATGCTGGTCGGCGGACGCCGCTTCGTGCCCTGGCTGCTCGATCAGGCGGCGCGCACCGGCTCGCGGGAGCTGTTCACCCTGGCGGTCCTGGCCCTGGCCCTGGGCATCGCCTTCGGCTCGGCGGAGCTGTTCGGAGTCTCCTTCGCGCTCGGGGCGTTCTTCGCCGGGATGGTGCTCGCCGAGTCCGATCTCAGCCACAAGGCGGCCGCCGACTCGCTGCCGCTGCAGGACGCCTTCGCGGTCCTGTTCTTCGTCTCCGTCGGCATGCTGTTCGATCCGGGCATCCTCGTGCGCGCGCCGCTCTCGGTCCTGGCGGTGCTCGGCGTGATCATGGTGGGCAAGTCCCTGGCGGCGGTCGCCATCGTGCTGGCCTTCCGGCACCCGCTGGGCACGGCCCTGACGATCGCCGCGAGCCTCGCCCAGATCGGCGAGTTCTCCTTCATCCTGGTGTCGCTCGGGCTGTCGCTGAAGCTCCTGCCGGAGGAAGGGCGGAACCTGATCCTGGGCGGAGCCCTGCTGTCGATCACGCTCAACCCGCTCTTCTTCGCCCTGGCGGCCCGGATCGAGCAGGCCTTCGCCGACCGGCCCGAGCTCGCCGCCCGCTTCGAGCGCGAGGGCGTGGTCGACGTCGCCGTCTCGGGCGGGGAGCCGCCGCGCCGGGACCACGTCGTGATCGTCGGCTTCGGACGCGTCGGCAGCAGCATCGGCGCGACGCTGGAGACCTGGGACCTGCCCTACGTCGTGGTGGAGCGCGACCGGCGCCGCGTGCTGGCCCTGCGCGCGGCGGGCACGCAGGCCGTGTTCGGCGACGCGACGGCGCCCGGCATCCTCGAAGCGGCCGGCATCGGCACGGCGCGCCTGCTCGTCGTCGCCACGCCCGACGCGCACCAGGCCCGCCGGCTCGTCGAGGCCGCGCGCGCGGCCAATCCGGGGATCGACACCGTGGTCCGCACGCACAGCGAGGCGGAGCGACGCCATCTCGAGGAGGACGGCGTCGGCCTCGTGCTGATGGGCGAGCGGGAGCTCGCCCTCGGCATGTCCTTCTACGCGCTGCGCAGTCTCGGCGTGCGGGAGGGCGAGGCCCGCGTCTTCATCGACACGGCCCGCGCGGAGAGCCGGAGCGACGCGGAGCGGACGGTCGGGCCGGTGAGGGGAAGCCCCGAGTTGCGCCACCAGCACGACCGCGACGGGGCGGACCTGTCCTGACGCGGGAGCACGAGGGCGGCCCGGTCTTGACCGGCCCCGGCCGGAGCGCGGGGAGCCGCCGTCAGAGGTAGCTCAGGGCCGGCCAGGTCGAGGCCCGCTTCAGGCGCACCATGGCGCGGCACGCCAACCAGAGGGGAACGCTCACGGCGGCCGCGATGAGCCAGAGCGCGAGGGGCGAGCCGGCCTCCACCCGTCCCGACGCTCCGGCGAGGCCCAGCGCCGCGGCACCGTCGTAGAGGAAGCGCAGCAGCGCGAGGTGCAGCAGGTAGAAGAACAGCGGCGCGCCGCCGAAGACGCGCAGGCCGCCCAGGAGCCGCTGCGGCAGCGTCTCGAACAGCGCCAGCAGGCCGAGGCCGAGCCCGAGCGTCAGCAGCAGGAAATCGGCCGAGGGCGGGTACTTGGTCAGGTTGACGAAGGACAGGGCGGTGGCGAGCGGCGTGGCCCCCGGCTGCCACGGCACCGGTTCGCCGTAGCCGTTGAGCACGCGCAGGGCGAGGAAACCGACCAGGGCGGCCGCCCCCAGCCCGAGGAGCCGCGCGCGCCGGCGCGCGGGATCGACCCCGCCGGCGAAGAGCGGCCCGAGGGCGTAGCCCGCCGCGATCACGCCGATCCAGGGCAGGAGCGGGTACGAGGTCCGCGCCAGGCCGCCCCAGGGCAGCGCGATCATCCCGCGCTGATGCAGGATCGACCAGAGCACGTAGCCCGGCTCGTCCGCCCGGATCGCGATCCCGTCGAGCAGGTTGTGGCCGAGCATCAGCGCCAGGGCCCCGGCCACGAGGGCGAGCCGCGGCAGCCAGAGGAGCCCGGCCAGCGCCACCATGCAGAGGCCGATCACCCAGATCACCTGCAGGTAGAGGATCGACGGTCGGACGCTGCCGGCCCAGGCGAAGCTGACGAGCGTCACCTCCAGCAGGATCAGGAGCAGCCCGCGCTTGAGCAGGAAGGCGGCGGTCGACCGCCGGCCGTGCTTCTGCCCGTAGAGGCAGGCCGAGAGGCCGGTGAGCAGGACGAAGACCGGCGCGCAGAGGTGCGAGGCCGCCCGCGTCAGGAACAGGTCGGGCGGCGTCGCGGCGAGGTCCATCGGGTCGCGGACCTGCGCGTGCAGGTAGAAGAACTCCCGCACGTGGTCGACGAGCATCAGCAGCATGACCAGCCCGCGCAGGGCGTCGATGGAGCCGATGCGCCGGGATGCCGCCGGGCCGCCGGTCGCGGCGGCGGGCGCCACGGAACGAGAGACCATCAGGAGCGCGCCGTCGTGCGGAGTGCGCCCCGCAGGCGCGCGCCGATGCCGGCTCGGACGCCGCCGGCGATCGCGCGGGACGCCGACGCCCCCCGACCGGCGCGGTCCCGGCGGCGGCCGGCACCGGCAACGATCTGGGAGCGGAGGGCCGGCGGATCGGTGATCAGGACGTTCTCCTGCGCGAAGGGGCGAGGCGCGTCGGTCACGCCGCCGCGGATGCGACGGTCGAGCGCGATGCCGGTCTCGTAGCCGAACCCGGCCTCGGGGCGAAGGGTCGACTGGCCCCGTCGATGCCGGTGTCGGGCCGGAATGAGGCCACCGCCTCGTCGCGCCCGGGCACGGTCAGCCGGCCCGGATCACCGCGCCGGCCGCCCGATCGCGTACCGGACCGGCGGCCGGCCGACGTGCCGGGCGAAGGCGACGCTGAACGTGCTCGCCGAACTGTAGCCCACCCGCTCGGCCACCTCGGCCATCCCGATCGCCTCGCGGCTCAGCAGATCCTTCGCCAGCGCCATCCGCCACGCCAGCAGGTACGCCATCGGCGCGACCCCGACCGCGCGGCGGAACCGCTCGAAGAACGTGGACCGGGAGAGCCCCGCTTCCCGCGCGAGCGCGGCCACCGTCCAGCTCTCCGTCGGCCGGTCGTGCATGAGCCGCAGCGCGGCGGCGAGCCGGTCGTCGGCGAGGCCGCGCACCAATCCCGAGGGCGCCGCCGGCCCGGCTGTGGCGCGCAGCGCCTCGATCAGCACGACCTCCAGCAGGCGGGCGAGGACCACGTCGCGGCCCGGCCGGTCGGCGCGCGTCTCCTCGTTCACGAGGCCGAGCAGGGTGGTCAGCCGGGCGGCGCCGCGGACATGCACGTACCGGGGCAGCAGCGACACGAGCAGGTCCGCGTCGCTCGACGCGAAGACGCAGTGCCCCACGAGCATCCGGACGTTCGGCGGCCCCTCGGCGGCGCCGAGCCGGAACACGCCGGGGGCCACCTCGACGGGAGGCGGCGCGGCGCGCCGCGGCGGGTCGAGGCTCGTGGTGGTGAACGCGTGGGCCGCGGGAATGAGGACGAAGTCGCCCTCTCGGAGCACGATCCCGGCCTCGCCGTCGATCGCGAGACGGCACCCGCCCTCGAGCACGGCGGCGTAGAACGGCCGACCGGAATCCGCGCGCCGCACCGCCCAGAGGCCGGATCCGGTGACGAGTTTGGACAGCGGGGCACTCGGCCGGAGGAGGCCGACCACCTGGGTGAGCGGATCGGGCATTCTCGGACGCTCGCCAATGCGAACCGGACTTGCGCACGTATCGGGTCCGGCCCGCGCTCCCTATCACCCCGTTGCCCCATCTGCACGGGAATTCCCATGAACACGATCCTGATCACCGGCTGCTCGTCCGGCTTCGGCCTGGAGACGGCCCGCACCTTCCTCGCGCGTGGCTGGCGCGTGGTCGCCACGATGCGCAGGCCGCGGGGCGATCTGCTGCCGCCGTCCGATCGTCTCAGCCTCCTGCCGCTGGACGTGACCGACCGCGACAGCGTCGCCCGCGCAATCGCGGCCGCCGGACCGGTCGACGTGCTGGTCAACAACGCGGGCGTCGGGCTCCTGAACGCGCTGGAGGGCGTCTCGATGGACGCCGCGCGGGAGGTGTTCGAGACGAACACCCTCGGCACGATCGCGATGACCCGGGCCGTACTGCCGCAGTTCCGGGAGCGCCGTGCGGGCGTCGTCGTCAACGTGACGTCGAGCGTGACGCAGCGCCCGCTGCATCTGCTGTCGGTCTACACGGCGAGCAAGGCGGCGGTGAACGCCTTCACCGAGTCCCTGGCGCTGGAACTCGAACCGTTCGGCGTGCGCGCGCGGCTGGTCATCCCCGGCCGCGCCCCGGAGACCGCGTTCGGCGCCAACGCGCGCGCCCGCATGGGCATGGACATCCCCGAGGCCTACGCGGCGGTGGCCGCGCAGGTCTTCGCCGGCTTCCAGCAGGCGGACGAGGACCTGACCCGGCCCGCGGACGTGGCGGAGGCGGTGTGGCGCGCGGCGACGGACCCGTCATGCCCCACGCGCCTGCCGGCCGGTGCCGACGCGGTGGCGTGGGCCAGGGCGGGCTGAGGGCGGGCTGAGGACGGAGTGCGCGCGGAGTGCGGGCGGCGGCGAACCGCGCCGGCCCCGGACCGGAGGTCGGGGATCCCGACGCGGAAGCCCGGGCTCAGGACGGATCCGCGGACGCGCCGGCCGTCCGGCCCAGGCCCAGGGCCTGATGCAGGATGCGGCTGAGCTGCTCGGCCGAGTACGGCTTGTGCAGCAACGTGAAGTCGTGGGCGTCCGACTGCGCGAGCACGTGGCTGTAGCCCGATGTCAGCACCACGGGCACCTGCGGCGCGCGCCTCCGCAGCTCCTGCGCGAGCGCGACGCCGCCCATGCCGGGCATCACCACGTCCGAGAAGATCAGGTCGAACCGGTTCCCCGCCCGGCCGAGTTCGTCCAGCGCCTCCTCGGCGTTGGCCGCCCAGGTCGGCTGGTAGCCCAGATCCTCCAGGATCTGTGTCGCGAACTGCCCGACGCCGACATTGTCCTCCACGACCAGGACGCGCTGCCCGCTCCCGAGCGGCGCGCGGTCCGCATCCTGCAGGCGGTCACCGGCCGGACGCTCCTGCGACCGCACCTCCGGCAGGTAGAGGGTGAAGGCGGTGCCGGCACCGAGGGTGCTGCGCACGTCGACGTCGCCGCCCGACTGCTTGGCGAAGCCGAACACCTGGGACAGGCCGAGGCCGGTCCCCTTGCCCACCTCCTTGGTGGTGAAGAACGGCTCGAAGATCCGCCCGATCTGCTCGGGCGGGATGCCCGTGCCGGTGTCGATCAGCGACACCGCCGCGAAGGGCTTCTGGGACCCGGCATGGCCGCGGATGGCCGGCAGGGCCGCGCCGCAAGTCGCGCGCAGGATCAGCGTCCCTTCTCCGTCCATCGCGTCGCGGGCGTTGACCGCCATGTTGACGAGCGCGGTCTCGAACTGGCTCACATCCGCGCGGATCAGGCAGGTCGTCTCCGGCACCTCGGTCACGACCTGCACCCGCGCGCCCGTCAGCGTGTCGAGCATGTCGGCGATCGCCCGCACCCTCTGGCCGACGTCGAACACCTCGGGCTTGAGGGCCTGACGGCGCGCGAAGGCCAGCAGCTGGCCCGTGAGCTTCGCGGCCCGCTCGACGGTCTCTGAGACCGCGTCGAGGTAGCGGCGCTTGCGGACCTCCGGCAGATCGGGCCGGCGCAGGAAGTCGACGGACGAGCGGATGATGGTCAGCAGGTTGTTGAAGTCGTGCGCGACGCCGCCGGTGAGCTGGCCGACGGCCTCCAGCTTCTGGGACTGGCGCAGCGCTTCCTGCGCCTGGGCCAGCTCGGCCTGGCCGCGCAGGCGCTCGGTGACGTCCACGACGAACTGGTAGCAGCCCGCGCGCGCGCCCCGCGCGTCGCGCAGGGTGCGGAAGCTGATCTCGTAGTGGGGACGCGCCCGCCCGGCGTCGCCGAACGCCTCGACCAGGGTGATCTCCTCGCCGGCGAGCCCGCGTCCCCACACCGCCCGCACCTGCGCCTGGTGCTCCGGCTGATCGGCCAGCAGGTCGAGCATGTTGTCGCCCACCTTCGGCCTCACGCCGTAGATGCGCGCGAACTCGTCGGCATTCGCCTTGTTGATCGCCAGGATGTTGTAGTCGAGATCGGCCGCCATCACCATGATGTCGGTCCTCTCGACGATCGTGGCGAAGAGATTGCGCTCCGCGGTGCGCTCGGAGACCTGCAGCTCCAGGGTCTCGTTCAGGTGCTGGAGGCGGCGCTCGCTCTCGGCCAAGCGCTGCTCGGCCTCCTTGCGCCGGCTGAGATCGGCCGTGACGATCAGCAGGCTCTTGAGCCTGCCGTCCGCGTCGTCGAGGCGCCGGATGCTGCTGCTCGCCCAGATCGCGCTGCCGTCCGGGCGGCGATACCGCTTGTCGAGGGCGACGCTGCGGTCGGTCTCGAGGGCCCGCGCCATCGCGGCCGCGCTCGGCGACCGGTCCGCGGGATCGGTCACGTCGCCGATGCCGAGCCGCAGCAGCGCCTCGGCCGGCCGGTCGAGGATGCGGCACAACTCGGTGTTGACACGCAGGAAGCGCCCCGCGGCATCCACCTCCGACAGGCCGACGGAGGCGCCGGCGAAGATCGCCGCCAGGTGCTCCTCGCTCTTGCGCAGGGCCGCCTCGGCGCGGGCGCGCTCGATCGCCGCCTTCACGCGCTCGCCGACGTCGCGGATCAGGTTACCCTCGGCGGTGGTCCAGGCGCGCGGGACCGCGCTCTGCACCGCCAGCAGGCTGACCCACTCAGCGCCGCGGAACAGCACGACGTCGACGAAGGCCGCGACCTCGCGCGACCCGAGGCCGGCGCGCGCCGCGTCGCTGAACCGGAGATCGGCGGCCACGTCCTCGACCGCGACGACGTTCCCGTCGCGGTAGGCGGCCAGCAGGTCAGGGCCGAACGCGGCCAGGGAATGCTCCCCCACGATCGAGCCGACGCCCCGGGCGTATTCGCGCTCGACCTTCATCAGGCTGCCGCAGATCTCGGCGTAGAAGACGCGGCTGGCACCGAGGCGCTCGCCGAGGCGCCGCGAGGCCACCTCGACGATCTCCGCCGACGCGGTCAGCGGGCGGAGCGTGTCGCTGAGATCGAGCAGGAAGGATTGCCGCTCCTCGTTGTCCCGAAGCGACGCCTCCGTCTCGCGCGGACGGCGCGCGGCGGGCTCCTGGCCGGCGAGCGCCGTGCAGGCCCCGTAGAGGCCGGCGACGTGCCCCGCCGTGTCCCGGACGGGCACCAGGGAGAGGGCGAAGCGCGCCGCGCCGGCCCCGTCGCCCCCGTCGTGGAGGACGTGCTCGCCATCCGCCGTGTGGACCGGGCGGCCGGAATAGGCCCTCTCCACGAGGGGGGCGAGACCGGCCCCGATCGCGCCCCAGACCTCGAGGTAGTCCCGGCCGAGGGCCGCGGGGTGCCGCCCGCCGAGGATCTGCGCGTAGAGATCGTTGTACAGGAGCCGCCGCTCCGGACCCCAGACGATGAACATCGGCTGGTTCGCGCCGAACATGACCGCGACGAGGGTCTTCAGGGATTCGGCCCAGGCGAGCGGCGCGCCGAGGGGCGTACTGTCCCAGTCGTGCGCGCCCAGGAGCACGCCCATCGCGCCGCCGTCGGCCAGGAAGGCCGGGCCGCGGATCGGGGCGTCAGATCTGCCGTGCATGACGTCCTGGCGCGGCTTCGAAGGGCATCGGGGAATCCTGGGGCGACGGGGTCGGATGCCGGTCTCGCCCGCTCCCTCGGGCGGCCGGCCGCGTTGCGGCGCGCGCCGGCGGATCATCGCACGCGGAGGTTACCGCGAAGGTCGACCCGGTCCGTTCGGTCGTCGGGGCGGCATCGCGCATCTGGTCGCCCGGCATGCCAGAGCGGTCCCACGAGACGCCGAGCTTGTCAAAGCCGGGTCCGCGATCGCGATCCCCGCCTCGCAGAATCCTGATACAGCCGGGGACCGGACAAGCCGGGCCGCGCGCCGTCCAGGCCCCTCAGGAGACGGCGGCCGGGCCGCGCGCCGGGCGGGTGGAGGCGAGCTGGCCCTGCAGGGTCAGCGCCAGGGCGTTCGAGCGCCACGGCCGCCGGACGATGTCGGCGATGGGAACCGCCGCGAGCACCTCCGGCTGCACCGCGTCGGTCGCCGACAGCGAGAGCACGATCGGCCGCACGGAGATCTCCGCGGCCCGGTGCGCGAAGGCGAGGCCCGAGGAATCGGCGAGACGGTTCTCGACGATCAGCAGATCGAACCGCTGCGGATCCCGCCGGAGGACGGCCAGGGCCGCCTCGGGATCCGCGTAGCCGACCGGCTCGTAGCCCAGGGCGGCCAACGTCTCCTCGTCGTCCTGGACCGACCCGGGCGTGCGCCCGACCAGCATCACGGTCCCGCCGGCCGCCGCCCCGCCCTCGACCTGCGGGATCACGGGCAGCCAAACCGCGAAGGCGCTGCCCCGGCCCGGTGCGCTGCGCACGTCGAAGGCGCCGTCGTGCTCCTGAACGAACTCGTAGGCCGTGGCGAGCCCCAGGCCGGTCCCGGCCGGACGGGTGGTGAAGAACGGCTCGAAGATCCGCGCCAGCGTGGCCTCGTCCATGCCGCGGCCGGTGTCGGACACGCGGATCCGCACGTAGTTGCCCGGCCGCAGGGTACCGTGGGTCAGGGCGCCGGGACCCGGCAGGGCGACGCGGTCGAGCCGCACGTCGACGGCCGCGCCCGGCTCGGAGGCCTGGACGGCGTTGCGGATGAGGTTGTGGACCACCTGCTGCAATTGCGCCGGCTCGCCGCCGACGCGGGCGCCCTCCGCGGTGCCCGAGAGCTCGATCGTGGCCGGGCCGGCCGTGGAGGCGCGGATCTGCGCCACGGTCTCGTGGACCACCGCGTCGGCCGCGCTGGTACACTGCGCGGAGCGCCCGCGGCGGCCGAAATCGAGGATCTGGCCGGCGATCTCGCGCGCGCGGCCGCCGGCCTGGACCAGCAGCCCGACATGCTCGGCCGCCCGACCGGGATGGGCCGGCAGGGCGTCCCCGGCGATCTCGGCATGGCCCAGCATGACGTTGAGGACGTTGTTGATGTTGTGGGCGACGCCGCTCGCGAAGGTGCCGATGGCCTCGAGCCGCTGCGCGCGGCGCAGGGCCGCCTCGATCTCCCGGCGCTCTGCCCAGACGTGCTGCCGCTCCAGGGCGGCCGCGAAGCTGTCGGCGACGACCTGCAGCAGGCCGCGCGAGTGCCGCAGCCACGGCGGCAGGCCGGAGGTGGTGCGCTCGAAGCAGAGCAGGCCGACGATGCGCTCGCCCCGGCGCAGCCGCGCGCAGGCCCACGAGACGACGCCGCGCGCGGCCAGGGACCGGCGCAGGGCCGGCGGCCCGGTCTCGTCCGCCACCTCGACGAAGATGAGATCGCTGGCGGCGGCCGCCACGTCGTGCACGAGAGCCTGCTGCGCCACCGGCCAGCCGCTCGGCGGCGCGAGGCCGGGCCGGTTCCAGAGGTAAACCGCGCCGGTGCCGTCGAGCATGAGGACGTAGCCGTGATCCGTGTCGAGCCCCTCGCCCACGATGGCGAGGACGTCCACGATGCGCGTGGCGGTCTCGTCGGGCTGACTGGCCAGGAACCGGTTCGCCGCCCGCGCCACGACGGTCTGGAAGGCCACGGTCCGGCGCAGGATCCGGGTCCCGGCCCGCATCAGCAGGCCCACGCGGACCACGAGGGCGAGGAGCGCGAGGGCGACGGCGTAGAGCGCGAGGCGGAACCCGTCCGCCCGGGCCTGGCGCCGGTCGCGGAGGCCGCGGCGGGCGTCCAGGAGCGCCTCGCGGGCCGCCTCGCTCGACGAGGCCGGCAGCGAGCGCGTGACCGCGTCGACGTGCGGCAGCAGTTCCAGGAGCTGCCGCCCGTGCAGGACGATGGCGTCGACGTCGCCGGCCCGGGCGGCCGCCCCGTCGGCGGCGTGCAGCGTCTCGAGGCGGCTCCGGATGTCGGCGAGGCGCGCCGGCGTCGAGTCGCGCACGAGTTCCGAGACCCGGATCTGGAGCGCGGCCACCGCGCGCGCGAGCCCGGGAGCGATGTCGGACTCGGACAGACGGTCGCTGAGCGAGTCGAAGTAGGCGATCGAGTTCTGCACCAGGGCGTTGCCGGTCTTGAACCGCTCGACCATCTCGGCCTCCCGGTCCACCGCCTCGGCCAGCACCCGGACATCGGCATCCCCGGCATTGCTCGCCTGCAGGTCGGCCACGGCCTTCTGCATCTCGCGCAGGTGCGCGACGATCGGATCGTAGTTGCGCAGCAGGCCGGTCCGGGCCCGCAGCACATCGTGCTGCATGCGCGACTCGGCCAGCGCCAGGGCGTCGACGGTCCGCTGGGTCGCCACGTAGGCGGCCTCCATCCCGCCGCTGCCGTTGATCAGGAGCCATGTCAGCAGCGCCGCGAGCAGCGCGCCGAGCGTGACGGCCTGCAGGGTCAGTCTCATAGCTGCGGCTTGCCGTCCGGGCGCGCGCCGTCCTGCAACCCCGCGCCGGGCGCCGGCGGCGCGGTCAGGGGCCGGCCCTCGTAGGTGCCGGTCAGGGTTCCCAGGAAGGCGACGATCCCGTCGACCTGCGCCGGGGTGAGTTCCCGGCCGAGCTGCGCCCGCGCCATGAGCCGGACCGCCTCGGGGAGCGTGGCGACGCCGCCATCGTCGAAGTAGGGCGCGGTGACCGCGACGTTGCGCAGGCTCGGCACCCGCAGTACCTCGGCGACCTTGTTGGGGATCGTGACGAAGATCCCGACCTTCTCGAACAGGTTGCCGCCGACATTGACGCCCTGGTGGCACGCCGCGCAGCCGATCCGTCGGAACAGGTCGTAGCCCGCCCGCTCCGGGCCGGTGATGGCGCGGGCGTCGCCGCGCAGCCAGCGGTCGAAGCGGCTGTCCGGGGTGAGGAGGGTGCGCTCGAAGCTGTTGATCGCGTCGATCACCGCCTCCCGGTCGGCCACGCGGCCGTAGGCGGCCTGGAACATCGGGGCGAGCACCGGGTCGTCGCGGACCGTGTCGAGGATCCGCGGCCAGGAGCCGCCCAGGAATTCGGGCCGCGTCAGGGCGAGCTCGGCCTGCTCGCGCAGGCTCGGGATGTCGCCGGCCCAGCCCAGCCGGAAGCTGAGCGCCGCGTTGAAGGCCGTCGGCGTGTTGCGCGGAACCGGCGTGCCGTCGGCGGTCAGGTTCCGGGGCACCGCGCTCGCGCCGCTGGTGCGGATGTCGTGACAGGTGATGCAGGCCCGGTCGCCTCCGCGCGACAGCCGCGTGTCGGTGAAGAGCAGCCGGCCGATGGCGGCCCGGTCCGGGTCCGCCCCCAGGGTGCCCGGCACCGGCGTGATCACCCCCAGGGCATCCGCGGCCTCGGCGGAGAGTTCGGCGTCGGCCGGCCCCGCGTGCGGCCCCTCGTGCGGCCTCTCGTGGGCGGCCGCCGCGAGGATCGCCAGCGCGCTGGCGAGGAGCGCGGCGACCGCGACGCGGCCGCGGCCGGGACGGAACCGGGCCACGGCTACAGCTTCTCGACGGTCGCGGTGAGGACGTAACCGACGCCGCGCTCGGTGACGATCAGGCGGGGCGCGCTCGGATCCGCTTCCAGCTTGCGGCGCAGCCGCAGGATCTGGACGTCGATGCTGCGGTCGAACACGTCCTCGTGGACGCGCGTGGCCTGGAGGAGCTGCTCGCGGCTCAGCGGGCGCTGGGGCGCGTCGAGGAAGGCCACCAGCAGCGCGTACTCGCCCTTGCTGAGCGCGACCTCCGCGCCGTCGGGATTGGTGAGGCGCCGGCGGCGCCGGTCCAGCACCCAGCCGGCGAAGCGGCTGCGGTGGGGCTCCTGGACCCGCGCCGGGGCGGGCGCCACCTCGGCGCGGCGCAGGATGACCCGCACCCGCGCGAGCAGCTCGCGCAGGCCGTAGGGCTTCACGAGGTAGTCGTCGGCACCGAGTTCGAGGCCGATCACCCGGTCGATCTCGTCCCGGCGATGGCCGGTGGTGATGATCACCGGCAGGTCGCTCCGGGTGCGCAGGTCGCGCAGCAGGTCGAGCCCGTTCTCCGAGCCCAGCCGCAGGTCCAGCACGACGAGGTCGAATTCGGCCTCCGCGAGCCGCTTCTCCGCCTCCGCCCGGTCGGTCGCCGCGGTCACGGCGACGTCGTGATCGGCGAAGTGGTCCGAGACGATGCGCTGCATGCCGGCGTCGTCCTCGACGAGGAGGATGCGGGTCGCGCCGGCGCGCGCGCTCCGACCCTGAACTCGGTCCAGACTGGATTCGATCATGGCCACCTCCGGTTCGCGGCGGCTCGCCGCGACGGCACGATCTCGACGCGCCGGCTCCCGGGGCGGGAGGAGTGTCCGGTCGGGCGGATATCGCCGACCGGAAGACCTTCGCGTCCGTCGCCGGTCCGCCCCGGCGGCCTACCTGGGCGCGTCCGGTCATCGGGCCTTACACGGCCGAGTTGATATCACGCCCCCTAAAAGATTGCGCCCTTCGCATTGTGCGTGACAGCACAGCGCGAGCATTCGAACGGTCCCGTACCGTATCGAACCAACGAAATTCGGACCCGTTACCGTTGTAACGGAAAACATCTTGCCCGGACACGGGGATGTAACTCGCGAAAATCACGATCACGCTCTCGCAATAGAGAGGTGACCATGCCTGACGCCGCGATCCTAGAAATCCGCCCGCGCCGTCGGCGACACTTCGGCAAGTCCGGGCCCGACTTCCGGAATGCGCCGGCTGACCTTGTCGGGCCGCCGCGACGCCCGCCGCGGGAGCGCGACGGTCCGATCTCGTCTCCGGTCGCCGCGTCGCAACCGGCGCGCGGCGGCCTCGGACGACGGCTGCTCGACGCGCTGGTGGTCAGCTTCGCGTTCGGCGGGTGCATCCACAGTATCCACCCGGATTACGTCGACTTCCTGCGCGATATCAGCAGCACGAATCGGCACGCGCTCTGATCTCTCCGCTGTCGACAGAGCAACCTCATCCAGATCGATCCAGCCAGGTCCGCCTCGTCGCGGCCTCACCGCGCCTGCGCCGCGGGACGTGCCCCCGAGCAGGGCGGGCATGACGCCCGCCCGCGATCATCTTGGGACATCCAGATCATGTCGCTCAACGTCCTCTGCATCTCGTGGGGCACCACGGGCAACCTCAGCCCTGTACTCACGGCGGCCCGGCAGCTGCGCCGCGCGGGGCACCGCCCGCGCGTCATGGCCGACCCGGCGATGTGCGGGGAGGTCGAGGCCGCGGCCTTCCCGTTCGTCGGGTGGCGCCGGGCCCCGACCGGCCTCGATGCCGATCCGGCCGACTTCTCGGATCTCGCCGACTGGCTGCGCCGGACGATGTTCGCCCCGGCGGGCGCCTACGCGGCCGACACGCTCGACGAGATCCGCCGCCTCCCGACCGACGCGGTCCTGAGCCTCGACCTCCTGCCCGGCTGCGCCCTGGCGGCCGAGGCGGCCGACCTGCCGCACGCGGTCCTGTCGCCGCATATCAGCATCCGCCCGCTCCCCGGCATCCCGCCCGCCGCGAGCGGCCTGACGCCGCCGCGGACCGAGGCGGAGCGGGACGCGGTGGACGCGGCGACGGCCGCGATCGTGTCGGCGATGGAGCAGGGTCGGCCGGCGCTCAACGCCGCGCGGCGCGCCTTCGGGCTGCCGCCGGTCGCCAGCGCCTTCGCGCATTTCGATCGCGCCGACCGCGTCCTGCTGGCCGTCAGCCGCGCCTTCGACTTCGACACGCAGGCGCTGCCCGCCAACTATCGCTACATCGGCCCGCTGCTCGACGAGCCGGGCTGGTCCCGCGGCGCGCTGACCGCGTGGCCCGGGGCGCGGCGGCCGCGGATCCTCGTCGCCGGCAGCACCGGCGCCCAGAACCAGACCGCCCTGCTGCGGCGGGTCGCGCGCGCCGTCGGGACGGTCGAGGCCGAGACCGTCGTGACCACCGGCCCGAATGTCGGGGCCGCGGACCTGGACGCTCCCGCCGCCGTCCGGGTCGTGGCGGCCGCCTCCCACGACGCCCTGATGGCGCGGGCCGATCTGGTGGTGTGCCAGGGCGGTCACGGCACGGTCAGCCGGGCGCTGCTGCACGGCGTGCCGCTGCTGGTGATCCCCCTGGCCCGCGACCAGGCCGACAACGCCGCCCGCGTCGCCCTGCGCGGCGCGGGCCTGCGCCTTCCGGCCGGCGCGGACGAGGCCGAGATCGCCGCGGCGGCGCGCCGGCTCCTGGCGGAGCCGGGCTTCCGCAGGGCCGCCGAGGCCCTCGGGGCGGCCGTGCGGGCGGATCTCGACGCGGGCGGCCTCGTCCGCGAGATCGACGCGATGGTGGCGGCGCGCCGGGATCCCGGGGCCCGGGGTGTCGCTCGGGGCGGAGACCGGCTTTGGGCCTGACCCGCGCCACCCCGGCGCATCCCCGCATCCGCCCCGGCTCGGCCGCCTTCTCGGCGCTGCTCGGGCTGCTGGCGGCGCTCCCCACCTTCGGGATCGACATGATCCTGCCGAGCCTGTCGGACACGGCGGCCGCGCTGCATGTCCCGGCCACCGCGATGGGCGCGGCCATGGGCGTCTACCTGCTCGGCTTCGGCGGCGCGCTGCTGGTCTACGGTCCGGTCTCGGACCGGCTGGGCCGCAAGCCGGCCATCGTCTGCGGCTGCCTCCTCCTCGTCGTCGGCAGCCTCGGCTGCGGCGCGGCGCGGACGCTGCCGGACTTCCTGCTGTTCCGGGCCGTGCAGGGGATCGGCGCGGCGGGCCCGGGCATGGCGGTCCTCGCGATGGTGCGCGACCTGTTCGAGGGCGAGGCGGCGCGCGCCCGGATGTCGTTCGTCGTCCTCACCATCAACGTGGTGCCGACGGTGGCCCCGACCCTCGGCGCCGGTCTGATGCATCTCGGCGGCTGGCGCCTGATCCACGCCGCGCCGGTCGCCGCCGCCCTGGCGGCCCTGGTGGCGATCCGGCACGTCGACGAGCCCCTGCGGCGCGCCGCGGATCCCGGGCCGGCCTCCGGGATCCTGCGCGGCTACGGGCGGATTCTGGCGAGCCGGGTCTTCCTCGGCCACGCCCTGTGCAACGCCGCGGCGGCGGGGGCGGTCTTCGCCTACATCACCGGCTCGGCGCTGGTCTTCGTCGACGCCCTCGGCCTCGACCCGCTGGCCTACGGGCTGGTCTTCGGGGCGAGCTCCCTGTCGGTGATGGCGGGCGCCTTCCTGAACGGGCGGCTCGCGGCCCGGGGCGTCCCCCCGCCGCGGGTGATCGCCGCCGGCCTCGCCCTGGCGACGGGCGCGGCGGCCGCGCTCCTCGTCGCCGCGCTGGCCCGGCCGCCCGCGGCCCTGCCGGTGATCGCCGCGATGGTCGGCGTGGCCCTGGCCTTCGGCCTCGTCTCGCCCAACGCCATGCACGGCGCGACGGAGCGCAACCCGGAGGACGCGGGCGCGGCCAGCGCCGTCGCGGTCTTCCTGCAGATGCTCGCGGCGGCCATCGCCAGCGATCTCGTGGCCCGGTTCTTCGACGGCCGGTCCGCCCTGTCGATGGCCGCCGCGATGCTCGGCTGCTGCCTCACGGCCGCCGCCGCCCACGCGGGTCTCGCCCGATCGGCACCCCGCGCCCCCTCCCAGCCCCACGGAGAACCCGCATGATCTTCGACCCGCCCCCCTGGCCGCCCCTCTACCTGACCCGCGAGGACGGCCGGCTCGCCCATATCGAGGCCGGGCCGCTCACCCCCGAGGGGCAGCCGCTGCTGCTGATCAACGGCTGGACCGGCGATCACGGCATCTTCACGCCGCAGATCCGGCACTTCGCGAAGACGCGCCGCGTCGTGGCGGTCGACTTGCGCGGCCACGGCGCGAGCGACGCGCCGGAGCGGGCCTACACGGTCGCGGGCTTCGCCGAGGACGTCGCGTGGCAGTGCCGGACGCTGGGCCTCGTGAAGCCGATCGTCATCGGCCACAGCTTCGGCGGCGCGGTGGCGCTGGAGCTGTGCGGCCGCCACCCCGACCTCGCCGCCGGCCTCGTCATGATCGACTCGATCGTCCTGCCGTCGGCGGACAGGGCGGGCGCCGGCGCGATCGAGGGGCTGCTGGCGGGCGTCGGCGGCCCGGATTACCGGTCCGTCGTCCGGGAGATGGCCTGGGCGATCGGCGGCGACTACGACCACCCGGCCAGGCGGAAGGCGATCTTCGAGACGTTCATCCTCGGCGGCTGCCAGCGGACGCCGCAGCACGTCGCCTACGCGGCGCTGCGCGACATGGTGCTGGGTCACGACCCCGTCCCGGCCGCGCGCGCCTGCCGCATCCCGATGGCCTACATCTCGGCGGACGTGCCGCTGGTGGCAGCGGCCCGCGACCTCGACCGGCTGCGGGAGCTCTGCCCGCAGCTCGTGACCGCCCAGACGCTGCTGGCGGGCCACTTCAACACGATCGAGGTGGCCGAGCAGGTCAACGCGATGATCGAGCGCTTCCTGGCGGTCGGCCTGAGGCCGCGCGGGCCGTAGCGGGACGCCGCGGGACCGTCGCCGGACGGGCGGGGCGCGTCAGGACGCCCGGCCCGCCTCCGTCCGGTCGCCCAGGAGGCGCCGCGCCGACGAGATGACCTGGAGCGTCTGGGAGCTCAGCTGCTCCTCGCGCGCCCGCAGCGCGTAGTGTCTCAGACGGACGATGAGCTGGTCCTCGTCCGGGACCCCGTGGTCCATACCGCCCATCACGAAGTCGGTGATCGTCCGTCGGAGCAGCGTCTCGAAGACGTCGTCCGTATTCGCCCGCCCTGCAACCATGAGGACTTCTCCTTCTGCGAAGCGGCGCCTTTTTCGGAGCGTTAAGTTACGGCATGATTTCGGAACATCTCACACACCAAACCCGCGGCGCCCGGCGTGCTCTTCCGCACAAGGCGGGCGCGTGGGTGCCCGGCCCGCCGGAACGCCGAATGTTATGGCTGTAATCATCGGCCAAGCTCCCGCAATCATCCTGTAGCTCGGGCTTCCGAGAGTTCTCGCGCAACACAGCAGCGAGAATTTCCGGATGAATGCGACCGAAGATCTGACCCGACAGGCCGGGCCGCCCGGCTCCCCGGCCGATGTCCCGACGCTGACGGTGGCGGAGCTCGAGGCCGACCCGCACGGCGTGTTCCGGGCGTGGCGGCCCAGGCTGCCCTTCGTCGGCCACGAGATCGCGGGCGTCCTGATCCTCCGCGCCCGCGACGTCGATCTGCTGATGCGCGACCCCCGCGCCCAGGCGACGGAGACGCTCTATCCGGAATCGCGCGCGATCCCCGAGGGCGCGCTGTTCGACATCTTCGCGCACGGCATGCTCACCGCCAACGGCGCGGTCCACCGCCGGCGCCGCTCGCCCTTCACCCGCACCTTCGCGGCCCGCCTGATCGAAGGCCTGCGCCCCCGGATCCGCGTCGCCGCGGAGGGCCTCGTCCGCGACTGGCTGGGGGACGGAGAGGTCGACCTCGTCGCGCGCTACACCGCCCAGATCCCCGCCCAGGCCATCGCCGACATCCTCGGCCTGCCGCGCGACGACATTCCCCGGTTCACGCACCTCGCCTACGAGGTCTCGCGGGTCCTGAGCTTCACCTTCGGACCGGAGGACATCCCGGACCTCGAGGCGGCGGCGGTCGCGCTGCAGGACTACGTGGCCGCGATCCTCGCCGCGCGCCGGTCGGCGCCCCGCGACGATTTCCTGTCGCGCTTCCTCGCGGAGGCCGAGGCGGCCGGCGAGCTCACGCCGCAGGAGGTGGTGATCCAGCTCGTGCAGATGATCATCGGCGGCACCGACACGACCCGGGTCGCCGGCGCCATGCAGGTGGCGCTGCTGCTGCAGCATCCCGAGCAGTGGGCGGCGGTCAGCCGCGATCCCGAGCTGATCCCGGCCGCGGTGGCGGAATCCCTCCGCTACGAGCCGAGCGCCGGGTCCGCCGGACGCGTCGCCCGGGAGGACATCCCCCTCGACGGGCACGTCGTGCCGGCCGGGAGCCTGATGCTGCTCTCGACGCTGTCGGCGATGCGGGACGAGACGGTCTACGCCCGTCCCGACACCTTCGACATCCGGCGCACCGACCTCCCGCGCCTCCACCCGGTCTTCGGCGGTGGCGCGCACCGGTGCATCGGCGAGGCCCTGGCACGGATCGAGCTGGAGGAGGGGCTGGGCGCCGTGCTGCGCCTCGCCCCGCGCCTGCGCCTGACCGGTGCGATGCCGGTCCTCCGGGGCCACAGCGGCATCCGCCGCATCGACGCGCTGCGGGTCGCCGCCTAGCGCCCGCGCCGCCTCCCGCGCGCCCGTTGCAGCCGTAGCCACTTCGGCTCCGCGCCGCAGCCACGCCGTAACGGGCCGCCCCCAGCCTCGCTCCCGGACGCCCCGACGATCGTGCCGCGATCGCGCGGCGCCCTCACGTCCCACACGGAAAGGACATGCGATGAAGGTCCTCCTCTGCTCGACGCCCGCCACGGGCCATCTCAATCCCCTCCTCGCGATCGCCCACATGCTGACCGCCGACGGTCACGAGGTCATGGTCCTCTCGGGCTCGGCCTTCCGCGACCGCGTCGTGGCGGCCGGCGCCCGCTTCATGGCCCTGCCGGGCGCGGCCGATTTCGACGGCCGCGACCTCCGCGCCGTCGTGCCCGAGCTGGCCCAGATCGCGCCGGGGCCGGACTGGCTGCGCGTCGCCATGGAGCGCATCTTTGTCGACCGCATCCCCGACCAGGCGCGCGGCCTGCGCGCGGCGCTGCGGGCCTTCCCGGCCTCGGTTGTGATCGGCGACGACATGTTCTTCGGCGTGCTGCCATCGCTCCTGGGGCCCCGCGCGGAGCGCCCCGCCATCGTCCTGTGCGGCACCTCGATCCTGCACTGCGCGCGGCCCGACCGGGCTCCGGCCTTCCTGGGCCTCCCGCCGGCCGAGACGCCCGAGCAGGAGGCCGCCTACGGCCGCATCGCCGAGGCCTACGACGCGGCGGTCGACCGGCCGGTCGGGCTGAGCCTCGCCGCCAAGCTGGCGGAACTCGGGCGCGCCGCCCCGCCCTGGCCGCTGTTCGACGCGGTGGTGCGGCTCGCCGACACCTACCTGCAGCTCACCGTCCCGAGCTTCGAGTACCCTTTCCCGCTGCCGCCGACGGTGCGCTTCATCGGGGCGCTGCCGATCGTCCCGGGGCAGGCGGCGCTCCCGCCCTGGGCGGCCGACCTCGACGGCGCGCGCAAGGTCGTGCTGGTCACGCAGGGCACGGTCGCGAACCACGATTTCGGCCTGCTCGTCGGCCCCGCCCTCCGGGCCCTCGCCGATGAGCCCGACATCCTGACCGTGGTGACGGGCGGCGGCCGGGGGCTCGACGCCATCCCGGGCCCGATCCCCGCCAACGCGCGGCTCTCGCCCTACCTGCCCTTCGAGTGGCTGCTGCCACGGGTCGACGCCATGGTGACCAACGGCGGCTACGGGAGCGTGAACCAGGCCCTGAGCCACGGGATCCCCCTCGTCGCCGCCGGCCTCACCGAGGACAAGGCCGACGTCAACGCCCGCATCGCGTGGTCGGGTGCCGGGATCGACCTCGCCGCGAACGACCCGGCGCCGGAGGCGATCCGGCAGGCGGTGCGGACCGTGCTCGACGCGCCCGGCCATCGCCGGGAGGCGCGGCGCCTCGCCGCCGAGTTCGCCACCTACGACGCGAAGGCCGAGATCCTGCGGCTCCTGTCGAGCCACGGCGGCCGCGCGCGCAGCGCCGCCTGACCGGTCCCGCACCCGACCCGAGGGCCGTCCCGGCGCGGACGACCCTCTCATCCGCGCCCATCACGGCACCCGGTCCGGCGGACCGGGTGCCGTTCGCGTCTCGGGGCGACGCGTCCGATCTCCGGTCGCGATCGTCCCGGCAACGATCCTGAGCACACCCGTCGATCGCGCCACATTTCTGCTGTCATTGTTTTCCGATCCGCCGAAATCGCGGTGAAAGATCGGGTTTTTACTTTGTCTCCTCCACCACGAGGAGCACCAGATCATGAAATCTCACCGCACACGCTCCGCCGCGCCCCCCGCGATCGGGACGCTGCTGATGGTCCTGGCGGCCCCGACCGAGGCGCGGGCGCAGCCGGTCCCGCGCTTCGCGCAGCCCGACGTTCAGCGCCTCGCGGCGATCATCCATGCACGCCCGTTCCGGACGGATCTGGACCTCCGCTCCCCCGCCGTGGCGCGCGAGCACGCGCGCGCCCAGCGCATCATCGGCCGCGTCTGCACGGGCTGCTGATGCCCGCGATGGCGCTCCGGCAGCCCCGCGCGGACAGAGCGGACGCCTGTCCCGGCCGCGCGGGGGGTGCCGGGCGACGGGCGGGGACCGCCCCGATCCGCCGACGCCTCGCCGTCGCGGCGGCGGAGCACGGCCGGCTCCTCGCCGCGGCGCCCCTGCCGCTGCTCCTGGCGCTCGCGGCCACGACGACGCCGGAGCCGGTCACCCTCGGGCTCGGCGGCCTCGCCCTGGCGTGGCTCTCGCTGCGGGTGCAGCGCCTGCGCGGAGCCGCGCGCGCCGCGACGCGCCAGCGGAACAACCTCGCGCGCCTGACCGCGCCGACGGTCGCCCGATGGGTCGCCGAGACGGATCGCGCCGCCCGGCGCCCCGGCTGGGAGCAGGAGGCGACGGTGCTCTTCGCCGACATCCGCGGTTTCACCCGCCTCTGCGAGGGCATGGCGCCCGGCGAGGTCGCGGATTTCCTCGCCGCGTTCCGGTCCCGCGCCGCGCGCGCGATCGAGGCGGCGGGCGGGCTCGTCGACAAGTTCGTCGGCGACGAGGTGATGGCGGTGTTCGGCGTGCCGGACGCGGCGGCCGGGGACGCCGAGCGCGCCGTCGCGGCGGCGCGCGCGCTCGCGGCCGCGATGGCGGCCTGGAGCCGGGAGCGCGGGGAGGCCGGCCAGCCGCCGGTGCGGCTCGGCATCGGACTGCATCGCGGCCCGGTCTTCATCGGCGTCATCGGGACGGAGCGCATCGAGTTCACGGCGGTCGGCGACACCGTCAACGTGGCCCGTCGCCTGGAACAGATGACCCGCGCGCTGCCCTGCGACTGCCTCGCCTCGGAGGCGGTGGTGCGGGCCGCGCCGTCCGGCGGGGCGCGGCTGATCGCCGTCGGGCCGGTGCGCGGCGCCCGCACCGTCCTGCGCCTGTTCACCCTCCGGCTCGACCCGCCGCGGACGCGTGCGGAACGAACCGGCGCGTCCTGAAGACCCGGCGGGGCAGGGGGCGGCGACCGCGGCCCGCCGCCGTTCCGGATGCCGCCCTCACGCGCGGGGTGCCTCGGCGAGATCGTCGAGGTCGACGCGCCGGGTGATCCCCAGCGCGTCCAGGAAGGCCGCGTCGTGGCTGACGACGAGGAGCGCGCCGTCATAGGCCGCCAACCCGGCCTCGAGGGCCGCGACCGCGTCCAGGTCGAGGTGGTTGGTCGGCTCGTCGAGGAGCAGGAGGGGCGGGGGCGCGCGGTTGCCGAGCGCGCAGGCGAGGGCGGTCCGGACCTGCTCGCCGCCGCTCAGCGCCGCGACGGGGCGGTCGGCGGCGGCCGACCGGAACTGGAATCGCGCCAGGGCCGCCCGGCACCCGTTCGCGTCCTCCCCCGGGTTGAGACGCGCGAAGTTCTCGGCCACGGTCCGGTCGCGGTCGAGCAGGTCGAGGCGCTGGTCGAGCAGCGCGGCGCGCACGCCGACCGACACGCGGCCCGACCACGGGCTGAGGCGGCCGGCGACCACGGCGAGCAGGGTCGACTTCCCCGACCCGTTCCGCCCGCAGAGGGCGACGCGCTCCGGACCCGTGACCGCGAGGGACACGGCCCTCAGGACCGGTTGTCCCGGCCGGTAGCCGACCGTCACATCGGTGAGCGCGAGGACGCGCCGGTCGGCGTGGAGCCCGCTCGGCGGGACCGCGATCGCGGCCGGCTTCACCGACGCGATCCGGTCCCGGGCCTCGATCAGTTCGGCCTCGGCGCCGGCGCGCTGGCGCTCGGTGAGGCGCGCGCTCCCGCCCGCCGTCCGCTCGGCGTTGTCCCGGCGGGCCCCGGCCAGGATGCGGGGCAAGTCGCCCTTCGCGGAGCGGCGATGCCCGGCCGCGTCGCGGCGCTGCTGGCGCTCGACCCGCTCCTGCGCCCGGCGGGCGAGGTCCGCCGCCCGCTTCTCGGCGACCGCGAGGTCGTGCTCGGCCGCGGCGAGGCGCGTCGCCTTGGCCTGCCGGAAGGCCTCGAAATTGCCCCGGTAGCGGGTCGCCCCCGCCGGCGCGAGGTCCACGATGGCGTCCATCGCGTCCAGCAGGGCCCGGTCGTGGCTGACCACGACCGCGCCGGCGCGCCAGCCCTGCAGCACCTCGCGGACCGCCCGCCGCCCGTCGCGATCGAGATCGTTGGTCGGCTCGTCGAGGAGCAGGAAATCCGGCGCGGCGAAGATCGCCGCGGCGAGCGCCGCGCGGGCGCGCTGCCCGCCGGAGAGGCGCCGCAGCGGCGTGTCGGGGCTCACCGGCACGCCCGTCCGCGCCAGCGCTCCCGTCAGGCGCTCCGCGAGCGTCCAGTCGGCGAGGGCGAGCTCGTCGGCCTCCGCCGCACCGGTCTCCGCGCGGCGGAGCAGCGCCAGGCCCGCGGTCGCGCCGAACAGGTCGGCGACGGTCTCGTCCGCGGTCGGGCCCGCGAACTGGCGCAGCAGCGCGACCGTGCCGTCGCGGTGGACGGTGCCGCTCGTCGGCGCGAGGCGGCCCGCGAGGAGGCTCAGGAGCGTGCTCTTGCCGGCGCCGTTGCGGCCGACGATGCCGGTCCGCTCCCGCGCGAAGCTGGCGGTGATGCCGGAGAGGACCGGGCGCCCGTCAGGCGCGGTCCACGCGACGTTCAGGAGGGCGAGCTGTGCTGGCATGCGGAGAGACGGTCCTGGCGGCAAGGCGGGGCGGCGTTGCAGTCAGGGTCAGTCTCATCGGCGTCTCGGCTCCGGCGGGGCGCCTCCGTAGCGCCGGCCGCGCCCTCCCGCAATGCCGCCGTCGCTTTTTTCGCCGGGATGTCACAAACCGGGACGCTGCATCGTCTCGTCGCCGACCGGGAGGCCGGAGCGGCAGGGTGCCGCTCGGCCCGGTCCGCGCCGGAGACGGGAAACATGAAGATCGTGGTGATCGGCGGCAGCGGGTTGATCGGCCGGCATCTGACGGCCGAGCTGGAGCGCGCGGGCCACGAGGCCGTCCCCGCCTCTCCGAGCACGGGCGTCGACGCCGTGACCGGCGACGGCCTCGCCGAGGTCCTCGTCGGCGCCGACGCCGTGGTCGACGTCGCGAACGCGCCCTCCTTCGAGGACGCGGCGGTGCTCGACTTCTTCGAGCGCTCGAGCCGCAACCTCCTCGCCGCCGGCCGGCAGGCGGGCCTCAAGCACCACGTCGCCCTCTCGATCGTCGGCACGGACCGCCTGGACGGCAACGGGTACTTCCGGGCGAAGGTCGCGCAGGAGCGGCGGATCGCGGCCTCGGGCCTCCCCTACACCATCGTCCGCGCGACGCAGTTCTTCGAGTTCATCGCCACGATCACCGAGGCCTTCGCGGTGGGGGATCGGATCGTCGTGCCGGACGCGGATTTCCAGCCCATCGCGGCCACGGACGTCGCCGCGGCGCTCGCCGCGGTGGCGGTCGGCGCGCCCGCCGACGGGACGATCGACGTCGCGGGGCCGGAGCGCTCGTCGTTCCGGGCGTTCATCGCCCGGCGCATGGCGGCCGCCGGCGACGGCCGCGCGGTGACGGTTGACAACGCGGCCCGCTACTTCGGCGCCCCGCTGGCGCGGGGCTCCCTGGTTCCCGACGACGGGGCGGCGGCCCGCCTCGGCGGCACGCGCTTCGAGACCTGGATCGCGACGGCATGACGGGACCCGACCGTCCCCGCGGACAGGTCCGGCCGCGACGCGTCCGGGCGTCCGATCCGGTCGCGCGGCCGGTGCACGGGGACGGGACCGCCACCTTCGAGGCCCACCGCCCCCGGCTCCTCCGCATCGCCTACCGCATGCTCGGCTCGCGCAGCGAGGCCGAGGACGTCGTGCAGGACGCGTGGCTGCGCTGGGTCGCGGCGGACCGGACCGGGGTCGCGGCGCCCGACCGGTTCCTCGCGCGCGTCGTGACGCGGCTCTGCCTCGACCAGATCAAGTCGGCGCGCGCGCGGCGTGAGAGCTATGTCGGCCCCTGGCTGCCGGAGCCGCTGGTCGAGGCGGCGGCGGACGGCGTGGACGAGGACGACCTCACCCTGACGCTGATGCTCGCGCTCGAGCGGCTGTCCCCCTTGGAACGCGCGGCCTTCCTGCTCCACGACGTGTTCGGCCTGCCGCTCGGCGACGTCGCGGAGACGCTCGGGCGCGCGCCGCCGGCGGTGCGCCAGCTCGCGGCGCGCGCGCGCCGGAACGTCCGGGCCGCGCGCCCGCGCTATCCCGTGACCCGCGACGAGGGCGAGCGCGTCGCCCGGGCGTTCTTCGAGGCCTCCGCGAGCGGCGATGTCGCGCGGCTGCGGACGCTGCTCGCCGACCGCGTGACGCTGTCCTCGGACGGGGGCGGCAAGGTGCTCGCCTTCATCAATCCGATCCGGGGGCTGGAGCGCCTGCTCCGGCTCTACGCGGGCGTGCGGCGCAAGTGGGGTGACGGCCGGGCGGCGCTGGTCGCGTTCGTGTGGATCGACGGGCTTCCGGGCTATGTCAGCCGCGAGCGCGGCGGCCTCCTGCAGACGACCGCCCTCGCGATCGAGAACGGCCGGATCGACGCCATCTACGTCACGCGCAATCCCGACAAGCTCCGCCACGTCGCGCGCGCCGTCGCGGCCGGGCCGACGCGCGGCGGCGCGGCCGCGACCCGAGCGGGCCCGTCTTGACGACCCGCCCCGCGGCGCGGCTTGCATGGCGCGCGGCGGGCCCTCGCGTCGCCGCAGGTGGACCGACCCACGCGGACTGATCAACCATGCCGGCGCGCCCGCTCGTCCTGTTTCCCGATCCGCGCCTGACGCGCCCGGCCGAGCCGGTCGACGCGTTCGGGCCATCCCTGCAGGCCCTGGCCGACGACGTCCGGGACACGCTCATGGCCGAGAGCGCCATCGGCCTGACGGCCCCGCATATCGGCGTCCCCGCGCGCCTCGTGGTGGTCCGGATGTCGCCGGACGAGAGCGCCCGCATCTACGTGAACCCCGTCGTGTCCTGGGCGTCCCCCGAGACGGCAACCCACGACGAGGGCAGCGTCAGCATGCCGGGGGTGCGCGAGCGGATCGCCCGGCCCGCCCGCATCCGCCTGAGCTACCGCGACCTCGACGGGTCCGCCCGCGAGGCGGAGACGGAGGGCTTCCCGGCCGCGGTCCTCCAGCACGAGATCGACCAGCTCGACGGCGTGTTCTGGATCGCCCGCCTGTCGCGGCTGAAGCGCGAGCGGCTGCTGAAGCGGTTCGAGAAGGGCCGGCCCGCCTAGACAGGTCCGGGCCCCGCCGGCGGGAGCCGGCGCCCCGCCGCGAGCGTGCTGGCGGAGCCGGCGCAGGGAGGGCTAGGATGAGGGCGACGTCGCCAGCCCTCCGGACTTGTCTCCGCAGAACGGACCTTGCGCATGCATCCTGCCGTGGCCGCCGCCACCGCCTTCAAGGCGGTTCACGAGACCGGTCAGGTCCCGGACTACGAGCGCATCCTGCGGCAGGGCTACAGCCGCTTCCTCGCCCCGGGTGACGTCGTCGTCGATGTCGGCGCCCATACCGGGCTCCACCTCGTCGCGTTCGCCGACCTCGTCGGTCCGACCGGCAAGGTCCACGCCTTCGAGCCGATCCCGTTCCTGATGAAGGACCTGGCGCGGCGGTTCGGCCGGCGGCCCGAGGTGGAGCTGCACGACGTCGCCCTCTCCGACACCGCGGGGCGGACCGCATTCACGGTCGCCAGCGTGCCCGGCGAGAGCGGGCTCCGCGCCCGCTACTTCAGCAGTCCCGCCATCACGTCGAAGACGATCACGGTCAGGACGGCGAGGCTCGACACCATCCTCGGTCATCTCCCCGCGGTGGCCTACATCAAGATGGACATCGAGGGCGGGGAGCTGAACGCCCTGAGCGGCGCGGCCCAGCTCCTCCGGCGATGCCGCCCGATCGTCAGCGTGGAGTACGGCTGGGCCGGCTACTCCGCCTACGGGCACGCGCAGGACTCCCTCTACCGGTTCGCCGAGAGCCACGGCTACATCTGCGCGGACATCACGGGAAACCTGATCGACGACGCGAGCACGTGGCTCGCGGTCAGCGACTGCGTGACGTGGGATTTCTTCCTCGTCCCGCAGGAGCGTCGACCGGACTGGGGCGCGATGTTCGCGCTCCGCCCGGTGCCTGGACCCGCGTGATCCGGACCCGGGCGGGACAGCGCGACCGGTCCGGATCACGCGGCGGAACAAGCGCCGCGCATGGTGCGTTGCACGCTCCCGCTTCTGCGCCGTCCGGCGTGGCCGTCCGTCCATCGTGCCCAGTCCCGAAGGTCCGTCAGGACCGCGCGCAGGGTATCTCAGACCAACCCGCGTGAAGGGTCGTGACCGTGCCGAAATCGCGGCAGCCGCTGCAATCCTCGTCCGCCGCCAGCGCGCCGCTGGTGAGCCTGCGTCGCGGATCGGGCCAGCTCTTCGAGAGCGAGCGTCGCCTCAACGCGGTCCTCGACAACGCCTCCGTGTCGATCTTCCTGATGGATGACCGCCAGCATTGCATCTACATGAACCGCGCCGCCGAGCAGCTGACCGGCTGGACGCTGCGCGACGTTCTCGCCCGCGACTGCCCGCTGCACGACATCGTCCACCACAGCTACCCGGACGGCCGGCCGTTCCCGCTGGAGGAGTGCGCGATCGACCGCGCCTTCCCGGAGAACAACCAGGAGCGGGGCGAGGAGGTGTTCGTGCACAGGGACGGGCACTTCTTCCCCGTCGCGTTCACCGCCAGCCCGATCCGCGACGACGCGACCAACATCATCGGCACGATCATCGAGGTCCGCGACATCAGCGACGAGAAGGCGGCGGCCGAGCGCCAGCGCCTGCTGATCAACGAGCTCAATCACCGGGTGAAGAACACCCTCGCCACCGTGCAGTCGATCGCCGCGCAGACCTTCCGGGGGCAGACGGACCAGACGGCGCGCGCCGTCTTCGACGCCCGGATGGCCGCCCTGTCAAACGCCCACAACGTGCTGGTCGAGGACAATTGGGAGAGCGCCAGCCTCCGCAGCGTGGTCGAGCGCGCGCTCGCCCCCCACCTTTTGGCAGAGGTCGATCCCGGCCGCTTCCGGTTACAGGGACCGGACGCGCGATTGCACCCTAAGGTGGCAGTGACGCTGGCAATGGCCTTGCACGAGTTGATGACCAACGCGGCGAAGTACGGCGCCCTGTCGACGCCCGAAGGCCAGGTCGCGGTGACGTGGTCCCTGCACGACCGGGATGACGGCCGGCAGCAGCTCGACCTGCTCTGGGAGGAGCGGGGCGGCCCACCGGTCGCGCCCCCGACCCGCAGGGGGTTCGGCTCACGGCTCATCGAGCGGCAATTGCCGCTGGAGTTCGACGGCAGCGCGGCGATCACCTACGCGCCCGCGGGCGTGACTTGCCAGATGCGGATCCCGCTGACCCGCCTCGGCTGGATCGGCCAGGAGACGGTCGAAGGACCGCGCGCGCCATGACGCCGCTCGCCGGACGCCGGGTGCTGCTGGTCGAGGACGAGAGCCTCGTCGCCATGCTGGCCGAGGACATGCTGCTCGACCTGGGCTGCGAGGTCGTGGTGGCGATGCGCCTCGACAGGGCCCTGGCCCATGCCCGGAGCGAGGCGTTCGATCTGGCGGTGCTGGACGTGAATCTCGGCGACGCGCGCAGCTACCCGGTCGCCGACCTGCTGCTGGCGCGCGGGACGCCGTTCCTGTTCGCCACCGGGTACGGGCAGCACGGCCTGGACGCAGCCTATCAGGCCGTTCCGGTGCTTCAGAAGCCCTATCAGGCGGCGCCGCTCGAGCATCTGCTGCTCCGCCTGCTGAGCGGCGAGGACGCGTGCCGCGCGGACCCGACCAGCCTGCCGCCGTCCTGCCGCTGTCGGGCATCCGAGCCCGCCCACGGGCAGTTCCGCGCCGATCCCATCCGCTGAGGCGGCCGGGCCGATGCGGGGACCGAAGCGACGGCACGGCGCCGACCGGCAGGGAGGGGCACTACCATGATCGATCTCAACACGGCGACGGCCGAGGAGCTGGACAGCGTTCCGGCCCTGAAGGGCCACGGCTTCGAGATCGTGCGTTACCGGGAGGAGCGCGGCCGGTTCACCAGCCTGCGGCAGCTCGACGAGGTGCCGGGCCTCAGCGGCAAGACCGACGGCATCGCCGATCAGGTCACGGTCGCGGAACACCCTTAGCGCCGGTTCCGAGCGGGCTGGGACCGAGGCGATCGCCGAGCCCGTGCCGCGAGTGGCGCGGGTCCCTTCTCCCGTACCGGAGAGGGGCATGGTGCGGCGGTCCCGACCGGGGGCGCCGTCCTTCCGAAACCTCGCGACAGGATCGGGAACGGCTGCGGCGCCGGACCCACGGGGTCGCACCGGTTCAGCACCGCCCGCGTACGCACGGATCTGCCCCTGCGGCGGATCGCGGGACCGCTGGCCCAGCGGGATGGCCGGGCGCGGCCGAACCCGGAGGATCGCGGCTGACATGCTTTCGCCGCCTGTCCGTGTGATGGGCTGCGCGAGCGGTGTGAACGCCGCGCGGGCCGACGATGCCCGCGCAAGCCCGAGCTTCGAGAAGCAACGATGAACATGCAGGTCGAGAAAGCCCAGGGCAGGCCTCTGAAAGGCATCGACCGGAACAAGGTGATCGCGCAGTCGCTGCGGCAGTTCGCGCGCCTCCCGGGCCTGCCCGACACCAAGAAGGGCGTGCGCTCCTATCAGAGCCACGTCAAAAGCGACCCCTGGCTGCCGCTCCTGTTCGTTGTCTGCTTCGTCCTCCCGACCCTGGCCGCCGGGATCTACTACGGGCTGATCGCCTCCGACCGCTACGTCACCGAGGCGCGGTTCGCGATCCGGCCGACCATCGGAACCGCCGACAAGGCGACACCCGACACGGTCGGCACGAATGCCGGCGTGATCAAGGCGACCGTCGCCCAGGAAACGCTCATCGCGCAGGAGTACATCCACAGCCGGCCGATGGTCGAAGCGGTCTCCGCGGAACTCCCGATCCGCGCGTGGTTCGGTCGGGACGACATCGACATGTTCTCCCGCTTCAACCCTGAGAAGCCGGTCGAGAAGTTCCTGCGGTACTGGCGGCGCCGGGTCGATGTCGACGTCGAATCCGCGTCCGGCATCATGTCGCTGACTGTCGAGGCCTTCGATCCCGACGAGTCGCTCGCCATCACCAAGGCGGTCATGGCGGACACCGAGCGGATGCTGAACGAGCTCAGCATGCCGTCCCGGAAGGACGCCCTCGACGTGAGCACGCGCGTCCTGAAGCTCGCGGAGGAGCGGGAGGCCAAGGCCAACGCTGCCCTGAACGAGCTGCGCAACCGCGAGGGCGTGCTCGACGTCATCAAGTCGAACACCGCCACCATCAAGTCTGTCTCGGAACTGCGGGAGACGCGCACCAAGCTCGCCGTCCAGCTCGCGGTGCTCCAGCGGGACCTCGGCCCGCAATCCCGCAGCATCGTCGACCTGAAGCAGCAGATCGGTGATCTCGACGCGAACATCGCGCGGGTCCAGCAGCAGCTGGCCGGCACCGCGCCGACGGAGAAGCGGCGCCTGTCGGACGCGCTCACGCGGTTCGAGGATCTCGAGCACGAGCGCGAGAACGCCGAGAAGTATCATCGCGACGTGCAGCTGGCCTATGACCGGGCCCGCATCGTCGCCCAGCAGCAGGTCGTGGCCCTGGTGCCGATCGTGGAGCCCATCAAGGCCGGGTCCTCGACCGAGCCCCGCCGCATCCTGATGACGAGCATCATCACAGCCGCCGCCGCCGTGCTGTTCGCGGCCGCGATGTTCACCCGCCGCATGCTCATCACCTGATCCCGGGTCGGGCCGGCACACGGCCGGCACCACGAAAAAGCCCGCCGCGGCGGACCGGGCGGGCTGAGGGAGTGCTTGGGAGGAAGCGGAACCGTACGGCGGATCCCTCTGGTATGCCAGATACCGGATCGCAGGGCAGGTCTGCGAAATCGCGCGGTCTACCGAGGGAATACATTTCCTGAACGAGGCATCGGGCCGGCCAGACCGGGTGTCGAAGCTGTCGGCGACAGCGGTCTTCGGCTGCGCCCGCGCCGCTCCTAGGCAGCCGCCGCCCGGGGCCGGGTCCGCTCCTCGAGGCCGCGGATCGTCGCGGTGAACAGCCTGTCCAGGGCGTCACACGCGTCCGCCCGCTCGGCGCAGGCGGCGCTCCGGGCAGCCTCCTCGATGACGCGCAGCCGCGCCACGAGGGCGCGCGCGCCGACATTCGCGCTCATCGACTTGAGACTGTGCGCGGCCCGGGCGATGGCCGGCTGATCGGAGGCGGCGAGGGCCGCCCTGAGATGGGCGAGCGCCACCGGACCCTGGGCCCGGTACAGGTCGAGGACGCGGTCGAGGAAGGCGCCGTCCCCGAGGCCGAGCAGCCCGTCCAGGACCTCGGCGTCGAGGAGGTCGTCGGCCGCCTCGGGCGGCGCGGCGACCGGGCCGACCGATTCGGGCGTGCCGGTTCGCGCGGGGGCGTCCGCCGGCGCGCCGCGCAGCGCCGGCACCTGCGCCTGCAGCAGGTCGGCGAGCTGGCGCAGGGTGAAGGGCTTCAGGAGCGTCCCGTCCATGCCGGCCGCCGCGGCGGCGTCCGCGGCCTCGCCGAGGACGTGCGCCGTGAGGGCGACGATCGAAACGCGCCCGCCGGCGGTCGCCTCGCGCTGCCGGATCCGCCGCGCGGCCGCGAAGCCGTCCAGGACCGGCATGCTGCCGTCCATCAGGATCAGGTCGAAGTGCCGCGCCGCGGCGGCCGCCACGGCCGCGGCCCCGTCCTCGACGGTCACGACGTCGGTCACGCCGCAGCGGGCCAGCGCCTCGCGGGCGACCTCGCAATTGACCGCGCTGTCGTCGGCGACGAGCACCCGCGCGGCCGGGAATTGCGGGAGCGCCTCGGCCGTGGCGGCTGTCGCGGCCGAGGGCGCGGACGCCGCGAGGGCGTCCCCGGCGGCCAGCGCCGCCAGGACGGGTTGCCACTCCGCCTGGGTCACCGGCCAGCGCAGCACCGCGTCGGCGAGGCCGGCGCTGAGCACCGCGTCGGCCGCGCCGTCCCCCGGCCCCGCGACGGCGAGCACCCGCCCGGCCCGGTCCGGCCGGCGGCCCGCCGCCACGAGGGCGGCCGCGTCGCCGATCCAGTGGGCGGCGGTGCCGCTCCCCGGCGCGACCGGCGCGACCGGTGCGAAGCCGGCCGCGCCCAGGCCGGCCGCGAGGGCGGCGCGGGTGGCGGGGCCGGCCGCGTCCAGCACGATCGCGGCCGGCACCGCCTCGCGGCGCCGGACCGGGCGGGCCGGCTCCGCGACGGTCACGGGGATGCGCGCCGAGAAGGTCGAGCCCGCGCCGACGCGGCTCGTCACCGCCACGGTGCCGCCCATGGCGGCGACGATCTGCTGGGCGATCGAGAGCCCGAGGCCGGTGCCGCCGAACCGCCGGGTCGTCGACTGGTCGGCCTGCGAGAAGGCCGAGAAGATCGTGGCCAGCTTGTCCTGCGGGATGCCGATCCCGGTGTCGGAGACCGCGATGACGAGGCAGCCGTCGCCGGCATCGATCGCCATCCGGACGGAGACGTGGCCGGCCTCGGTGAACTTCAGCGCGTTCGACACGAAGTTGCTCAGCACCTGCCCGAGGCGGACCGGGTCGCCGAGGATCGCGCGCGGAACCTCCGGCGCGACCTCGGCCGCGAGGTCGAGCCCGGCCGTCCGGGCCCGCTCGGCGAAGAGCGTCACCGCGGTGTCGGCCAGTTCGGCGGGGCTCACGGGCACGCGCTCGAGCTCGAGCTTGCCCGCCTCGACCTTCGCGAAATCGAGGATGTCGTTGATGATCGCCAGCAGCGACCGGCCGGACCGGGCGATCACCTCGGCGTAGCGGCGCTGGCGCGCGGGCAGGTCGGACCCGGCCAGCAACTCGGCCATGACCAGCACGCCGTTCATCGGGGTCCGGATCTCGTGGCTCATCGTGGCCAGGAAGGCCGACTTGGCGGCGTTGGCGGCGTCGGCGACCTGCTTGGCCTCGCTCAGGTCGGCCGTCCGGGCGCTGACCTCGGCCTCGAGGTGAGCGCTGTGGGCGGCGAGGCGGTGATCGCGCTCGTTCACCGCCGACAGCAGATCGTTGAAGGTCCGCGCCAGCGCGCCGACCTCGTCGTCGCCTCCCACGGGCGCGCGCTGCGCGTAGTCGTGGCGCAGGCGGGCCGCCTCCATGGTGCGGGCGAGGGCGGCGAGCGGGCGCGTGACGCTGCGCTGCAGGTAGAGCGACACGCCGACGCCGATCGCGACGGCGAGCAGCGCCGCCAGCGCGGCGTTCTGCGCGGCCGCCCAGATGTGGCCGAGGATGTCGTCGGTCTCGCCGATCAGCACGACCCGGCCGACGGGCAGCCCGTTCTCCACGATCGGCGCGGTCGCCTGGAGGCTCCGGGTGGCGAGCAGGTGCAGGAGGGACAGGTCCGCGCCGTCCTGGGCGGCGTCCCGGGTCAGGCGCAGGCCGATCCCCTGCTCGGCGAGGACGGACCCGTCCAGCCGCTCGATCGCGCCGTAGACGATGGACGGCACCTTGCCGATCGCCCGCAGCGACGCGTCCGCGCCGTCGGCGTCGCCCGCGGCGGTGGCCCGGGCGCCGCCATGCGCGAAGACCTGCGCGACGGCTTCCAGCGCCGCCTGCTTGTCGGCGGCGTAGCGGGCGACCTCGCGCCAGACCGACAGCGCCGCCGCCAGGACGAGCGCCGCCGTGACGGCGCCGGTCACCGCCAGAGCCAGCCGGCCCGCCAGGGAGCGCCTCGGCCTCAGCCACGCGAGATGCACGCTCTGCTCCTTGAGGTGGCCCGGTCGGGCCCGAACGCGGGGAGGGGCGGGGAAGGGGGGACGGGAACGGGGATGGTGTCAGGCGGCGGCGCGCAGGCAGGTCCGCGTCACCGCGTCCCAGCCCGCGAGGAACGCCTCGACGCAGCGGGGATCGAAGTGGCGGCCGCTCTGGTCCGCCACGAAGGCCCGCGCCCGCTCGAGCGGCCAGGCCGCCTTGTAGGGCCGCTCGGTCACGAGGGCATCGAACACGTCCGCCACCGCCACGATGCGCCCGGAGAGCGGGATCGCCTCGCCGCGCAGACCCTTCGGGTAGCCGGTGCCGTCCCAGCGCTCGTGGTGGCTCTCGGCGATCTCGGCGGCCAGCCGCACGACGTCGGAGGTGCTGCCCTCCAGGATCCGCCGGCCGCGCTCGGCGTGCTTCTCCATCTCCGCGCGCTCCTCGGCCGAGAGCGGTCCCGGCTTGAGCAGGATCGCGTCGGGCACGCCGATCTTGCCGACATCGTGCATCGTGGAGGCGAGCTTCAGGATCCGGATCTCCTCCGGGTTGAAACCGAGGTTCCGGGCGATGACGCCCACGTAGCCGGCCACCCGGGCGATGTGGTCGCCGGTATCGGTGTCGCGGTGCTCGGCGGCGCGCATCAGGAGGGCGATGATCTCGCGCTCCCGCGCCTCGATGACGGCGACCGCCGCCGCGACCTCGCGGGCGAGCCAGGCGGCCCGGTCCTGCTCCTGCCGGTGGGCCGCGCTGATCTTCATCAGGTTGGTGATGCGTGCCTGGATCTCCACGGGATCGCAGGGCTTGCCGAGGAAGTCGGTGGCGCCGGCGCGGAGGGCCTCGTGGCGCAGGCTGCGCTGGTCGAGGCTCGTCACCATCACGATCGGCACGTGCGCGAAGCCCGGGATCGCCCGCGCCGCTGCGATGACCTCGAGGCCCGTCAGGCCGGGCATGTCGTAGTCGGTGACGACGACCCCGATCCGGTCGACATGCGCCCGCAGGAAGTCGAGCGCCGTCACGGGGCACGTGAAGGCGACCGGCTCGCAGTCCGCCACGGGCTTGAGCGCCTGCATGATCAGCAGGTTGTTCATCTCGGAATCGTCGAGGATCAGCGCGAGCACCGTGTCACTCCCAGGCGACGAGTCGTCGACGCAGGATCCGCATCGCGTCCTCCCTACTGGGACAGCAGCAGCTTGCCCGAGAGGGGTCCGACCCCCTTCGGCACCGGCACGCTGGTCCCGTCGTAATTCGCGTTCAGATAGAGGTTCGGGCCCTGGTACAGGTTGACCTGCTGAGCCACGATCACCGTGTAGGCCGACTGGTCCGCGACGGGCTTGTCGGCGTCGATCACGACGCGGCCGGCCGGCAGGTAGAGCGTCCCCAGCATGGTCCGCGCGTTGTCGCTGATGATGCGGTAGGTCCGCATGGGCTTGGTCGCGGCCAGCGGCGGCGGGGTCGGCGACGGGGGCGACGGGGGCGACGGCAGCAGCGGCGCGACGGCCTGGTCCAGGCCGGCGAGGATCGCCGCGGGATCGACGGGATCGCTGACCGTGCGCTCCTCCATCATCAGCAGGCCGGCCATGGGGCCGGTGGTCGGCGCCGACAGGCTGACCGTTGTCTTCTTGTCGAAGAGGAGACCGCCCTTGTTGCCGGTGAAGTAGAAGGCGACGTCGGTGCCGGACATGGCGGCGCTCTGGTCGACGATGAGCGGCCCGTCCTTCATCACGTAGGTGCCGGCGCGCAGCGTCACCGAGGCGTTCTTGGTGATGCGCAGGCCGCCGCAATAGGTGCCCGGCTCGAGGGTGGCGCTCTGGTCGACGAGGTTGCCGCCGGTGTCGCGCTTGCTGTTGGCCGAGGACGGGATCGCCGTGCACGCGCCGACCGGCGGCGCCGCCCGGTCCTTCAGGGGGTCCTGGATCGGCGGGCAGCCCGTCTGCGGCGGCGGCGCGAAATTCGCGCGGGCGCCGTCGAAGCCGCCGGCGGTGCAGATCGTCTGCGCCCGGGCATAGGCGCTGTCCTTGCCGACCATGCCGCGCGGGCTCTGCGAGTTGCTGTAGAGGGAGCAATCCTGGGCGGTCACCTCGGCGCTCTTCTCCAGCTCGAACGCGCCGGCGGCGAGCGGGTCCAGCGTCAGCAGGCAGAGGCGCATCTTGCCCACGACGCGGACCGTCGAGCGGACCGAGACCTTGACGGCGGGCACGCCGACGAAGCCGCCGAACGCGAGCTTGACGGTCTCGTCCACCGTCGTGGCGACGCTGGTCTTGTCGTCCGCCACCTCGACCCGCAGGGCGTAGGGGCTCTCGGGGCGCGGCGCCGCCTGGGCGTGGACCGTGTCGACCACGATGCTCTTGGCCGCCGCCGAGGTCGCGACGGCGAGCTTGAGGTAGTTGCCGGCCGCGAGGACGCCGGCATCGGCGGCGTTCTGAAGCTGGCTGCGCCGGGCGGCGAGGCGGGCGTAATCGATGCCGCCCCCGGTCAGGCCGAGCAGCACAACGGCGCTCAGGCCGAAGGTCAGGGCGACCGAGCCGGACCGGTCGGTCACGGCCCGCGAGCCCGCGCGGAGCACTCTCCAGAAGGGGGAAATGGACGCGTCTCCCAGGGCGGGACCGGATCGGCGGCTGCGGCGGCACCGGCCACCGCTCCGGCAGGCGTAGAGTCCAGCTCCTAAAATTCCGTCGCGCCGGAGCCCCGGAAAGCTGTCGGAGCTCGAGTAAGGCCCCTTTAGCTGTGAACAACGTCTATACGCTGCCCTCCAAGGCCCGCCGCCGCGCCGACGACTGGCCGCATCGGGACCAGCACCGTGAGAGGATACAACAATACACAACCTGAGGGCGAATCTGGCCCCTCATCACGCGTCGCGCCCGCAAAATCTTCCTGAACACGCAATTTCTACTCAGATTTGAACCGTTTTTAAACGGCCTCGTCATAGGGTTATTTCGTCCGCGCCTCTGCGTCCGGACAGCGGCAGGCGTGGACCTGCAGAGTTCGTTCGGCATGATGGGCATCTTGCGGCGCGTCGCGACCGGCCGCCGTCCCGGCGGGACCGAGGGCACCGCCCGGCGCGTTCGGCGGTTCGCCGGTCACCGGACCGGCGCCTCAGCTGTGGAGTTCGCGCTCCTGGCCGCGCCGTTCCTGGCGCTCCTGGGCGTCGTGGCGGAAGCCGGCGTCATCGCCATCGAGCAGCAGACGCTGGACATCGCGGTCGACCGGAGCGTCCGGCAGCTGCGCACCGGCACCTTCCAGGACGGCTCCGACGGCAGCGATCCGAGTGAGCGCCTCCGGAAGATCGTCTGCACCGGCCCCTCGGCGCTGTTCCCCTGCGCCGATCTGCGCCTCGACGTCTCGCGGACACCCTCGTTCGCGACCTCGCAGCCGGCGGAACCGTTCGACAAGACCACGAAGAACTGGACGCCGGGCTTCGGCCAGCGGTTCGAGTGCCCGCAGGGCGGCGACACCGTCACGGTCCGGGTCGCCGTGCCGGTGATGCGGCTGTTCCAGATGCTGGATTTCACCGGCCGGATCATGGCCGACAAGACGCAACTGCTGGTCACGACCGAGATCTTCAGGGCCGAGGATTACGAGCCCAAGCCGTGCTGAGCGGCCGTCCGCGCGCCTGCCTGATCCGCCTGATCGGCGACCGGGAGGGCGTCAGCGCGATCGAGTTCAGCGTGATCGCCCCGATCCTGCTGCTGATCCTCATGGGGTCGATCGAGCTGCCCCGGGCCTACATGATCGGGAAGCGGCTCGACAACGCGGCCGCCACGATGGCCGACCTGATTTCCCGCGGCAGCTACGCCGACCTCAAGCCGGTCTTCGCCGCGACGGGCGCGATCTCCAACCCCTACGACGTGAGCCGGGCGAGCATCGTGCTGACGGCGGCTGGCACCTACAGCGACGGCAGCTCGGCGACGACCAAGGTCTGCTCGAGCGCCGAGTCCAACGGACAGGCCCGCACGGCGGGCTCCTCGCTCGGCGCACCGCCCGCCGGGATGACCCGGAACGGCGACCGCTTCGTCGTGTCGGAAGTCACGATGACCTACCACCCGATCTTCCCGGTCCTCTCGAACCTGACCCGGTGGACCTTCCGGTACAAGAAGATCTGGCCGGTGCGCGGCGGCGAGATCTACAACGGGCAGAGCGAGGTGGTTCTGCCCGGGGGCAAACCCTGCCCGGCCTGACGGGCGGGCGCTTCGCGCCGGGCCGGCGCCGCGGCCGGCGCCACCGGATCGCCCGGTGGCGCCGGATCGCGGCCACGCCCCGCCTCAGCGGGCCGAGACCGCGGTGGCGACGACCCGCCGCGAGGCCGGGCTCGCCGGGACGAGGCGCGGCGTCGTGGTCAGCTCGGAGGCCGGCCGCACGGCGGCCGTGGGACGAGCCTGCTCGCGGTAGAGCGGCGGGGTGAGCGCGATGGTCTCGTCAGCCCGGGCAGTGCCGATCATCGGGACGGCGGTGAGGGCGGCGAGAACGATGGTGCGAACGGTCATGGTCTGAAGTCCTCTCGTTGTCCGGGTGGTGCCCGGCTTCGAGGGGTTATCTACGTTGCAGCGCATCATGATCCAAACAGATGCGATCGATTCTCATTATCGATCGTGTCAATGCCAGGACCGCCGCCGGTCCGCCGCATCGCCCCGGTGGCCCGCTTTCTGCTCGCGTGCGGGCTGCCCGATCGGCGTGGGGCAGAGTGGGCCTGCGCGACGCCGATCACTGACGAACCGCCCGGGGGGCCCGTCGAGTTAATGCTAAATTAAATCTCACCCTCGAAGGTCGGGCACGCAGTCGAAAATCCGTGAACTGCCAGAGGTTTAGCGCGTAAAAGTTTATCTATTCGCGCGGAAGGAGACGGCTCGTTGCTGGTTGCGGCCCTGCTTTTCGCGGTGGGCATATGGGAGGGCTGGCGGTATCGGGCATCGGTTCTGGTGGCCAGCTCGATGCTGGTCACCCTCGCGTGGCTGGCCCTCTGGATCTTCGTCTGGGCACAGCTCGACACCGAGAAGGTCCTGCTGCTCTTCGCCTATCTCACAGCCCTTCAGGCCGGCTATCTCGTCGGGGCCTATCTCGGCGTCGACACCGATCCGAATTGCTGACCGGACGGGCCGAGGCATGCTCAGCGGCCGAGCGCGACCGGGATGCTGAGATCGACGATCCCGTCCTCACCCAGGAGTGCGGCCGGCGGCACGGGCGCCGGGCTGATGCCCTGCACGGCGCGGAGCGCGCGCTCGTCGAGTCTCGGCGAGCCCGAGCTCTCCTCGATCTCCGCGCCCTGCACCGCCCCGTCGGCGGCAATCTGCACGTGGACGATGACGGTTCCGCGGCCCCGGTCGGGACCCGGCCGCGTCCCGGCGCGGTCCGCGGCATCGATCCGCGTCACGAGATCCGAGAGCCAGGCCCGCGCGGCGGGTCCCGGGGCGGTCCGCGCCCCGGCCGCCCCGGGCGACAGGGTCAGACCGAACACGACGGCAGCGGAGATCACGGCGCGCGGCGACATGGGCAACGGCGGCTCCTCGAGCCCGGGATCGGGGATCGACCCTACGCGCAGAGGCGGGTCCCTTGCGACCCCTCCCGCCGGTCGCCGTCACGAGACAGCGGTGGATTTCCGCCCCTTCGGCCCCGCGGCGGCCAGCATGACGTCGTCGCTGCCGACCTCGAGACCGGTATAGCCCAGCATCTCGGCGAGCTGCGTCCGGGCCCGCCAGACCCGGCTCTTCACCGTGCCGATCCGGCACTGCATGACGGCGGCGGTCTCCTCGTAGGTGAGGTTCTCGATCGCCACGAGCACGAGCGCCTGCCGCATCGGCGGCGCCAGGCGGTCGAGGGCGGCTTGGACGTCGTTCAGATCGAGGTGGCCGCCCTGCTCGGGCAGCGAGACCATCCGCTCCGCCTGCGCGCCGTCCTCGTCCTGCACCTCGCGCCCGCGCTTGCGGTGCTCGTTGTAGAACTGGTTGCGCATGATCGTGAACAGCCACGCTTCCAGGTTCGTGCCCGGCGCGAAGCTGGCGCGCGAGCGCCAGGCCCGGAGAAGCGTGTTCTGGAGGAGGTCGTCGGCACCGACATGGCTGCGCAGGAGCGAGCGCGCGAAGCGCTGCAGGTTCGGCACCATCGCGAGGAGCGAGGCCTGGAACGCCTTCTCGCGGCCGTCCTGCGCCCGGCCGAAAGCGCCGTCGAGCAGCCTCAGCAATTCGGCGAAGCGATCCGCGATGGTCGGCTCGACGTTGTCCTGCGCGTAGGTCGCCGCGAGCAGATGGCCGAGATGATACTGCACGCTGTCGGGGAGCCGGGGGCCCTGCGCGTCGATTGTATCGGCGTCGAGCGAGAGTTCGAGCATGATAGCCGATCACCTGAGGAGTATGATAAATCGCGTGGTGCCATTAATCGCTGATTATGCCGTATCCGCCGCAACATAGATCAGCGGACGGGCACATCTTCGGGCCGATATATGCTGGGATCCGCGGCAATCGCGACAGATATGCCGACGGAAAGAGGGAGTTCGATGAGGTCATACGTACCGGAAAACTGTTCGCCGCGCGGCCGTATCTGCGGCAGCGCACGCGGAGATCTCGCTGCTGCGAATGCCCATCCCGACCCGGTCGGGCGCGGGACGCCGCGGACCGCGGGATCGCGCCCATGACCCGGCTCTCGGATCTCGAGGACGACCCCGCCTTCCAGGAGGCCGTCCTGGCCGTGCGGGGCGCGGCCAGCACCCTGAGCGGCCGGGCCGTGACTCTGGAGGAGGCCCGGTTCCTCGTCGGCATCGCCCTGACGACCTTCGCGCATGCCGGCGGTCTCGAGGAGCCGAGCCGCAGCCGGCTGGCCCGCTTCTCGGCGCGCATCGGGCCGGGCACCGTCGTCGAGACGCTGACCAAGCACTGAGCGCGACCGCCGGAGGCGCGGGCCGGCGGCCCGACGCCTATCCGGCCTCCGCCATGGCCGCCCGCAGAACCCGGAGGAGGTCCGCCATGACCGCCTCCCGGTCCGGATCGCGCGCCGCGAGGCGGAGCCCCGCGGCGACGTGCTGGTCGATGATCAGGAGGCCGACCTCGCGCAGGGCCGCGGTGGCGGCCCGGATCTGCTGGATCTCGTCGAGGCAGTGCCGGTCGGCCTCGACCATCGCCCGCAGGCCCCGGACCTGACCCTCGATCCGCCCCAGCCGCCGGACCAGCGGCGCGCGCTCCGCGTCGGTCCGGGCGAGGCAGACACGACCATCGACGAGCGTGCCGCGTGTCACGGTTCTGCGAGCCACCTGTTCCCGTCCGCGCGGGTCGCGGCGCGCCGGGGCGCCGCGACTTCGGATGGAGCCGTCCCGGCCGGCGGACCGGCCGGGTGCCCGGCGGCTCAGCCGATCTGCTGAGCCTCGGCGCCGCTGTCGGGCCGCGCCGGGCCGAGGACCGGCTCCTCGCCCATCGGCTGGTTCTGGACGACGCTGAACTCGCCCTTGCCGTCCAGCGACGGTCCCTGCGTCCAGCGCCCGGCCGGCGGCGGCGAGCCGTCCGCCGACGTCGAGAAGAAGTTGTAGTTGAACTTCTGGTTCTCCTTCTCCTGCGGGAAGGAGTTCGGGATCGGCAGCGTGCCGGCGTGGCCGCCGAGTTCCTCGATCACCGCCAGCCATTGCTGCTGGTGCATCGTGTCGCGGGCGATGAGGAAGCTCCACATGTCGCGCATGCCGGCATCGTTGGTGGCGTTGTAGAGGCGCACCGCGAGGACGCGGCCTGTGCTCTCGGCAGCGACGTTGCAGTACATGTCGGCCGCGATGTTGCCGCTGGCGTAGATGTGGCTCATGTCGAAGGATTGGCCGTCGGAATTGCCCGGGAAGGCGGCCATGCCGGTGGAGAGCAGCGTCTTGTGCAGCATGCCCTCGGCGATGTGGCGCGGGTTCTCGCCGCCCATCACGGCACCGACGATCACGTCGGCCGCCCCGGCCTCCTGGACCTTGGTGGGGGCGTTCTCGAGGTTCAGCGCCACCGCGGTCGCGAGCATCTCGATATGGCCGATCTCCTCGGTGGCCGTATTGAGCAGCATGTCGCGGTACTTGGTCGTCGGGGCGCGGTTCCCCCAGGCCTGGAAGAAGTACTGGAAGGCGACCCGGATCTCACCCTCGATGCCGCCGATCGCCTGCTGGAGCATGCGGGCGTAGACCGGGTCGGGACTGTCGACCCTGACCGGGTACTGAAGCCGCTTGTCGTGATAGTACATGATGTCTGTCCCTCGCGAGAGGCACGGCGTGCTCAAGCCCACCGCACGATCGGCCGTCGGCCCGGTACTCCGTGGGAGCATCGAGCCTCGCACCCTGTCCAACCCGGCTTCGGGACCACGGTTCGATCTTTCGCGAATTTTATAACGATCAATATTTGACCGAACTCGTTTTATCGCGCCAAGCCAGGCTATTGGCACGAAAATCCGCGATCAAGGCCACGCTTAATCGGCCCGTATTACACAATGTATGTTAAGGGCGCCTCATCCATGTTGAGGGGGCGCCGCGCATGACCGGATCGCCGGCCGCTCTCTCTGGCCGCGCGGCCCGATGCGTGGGGACGCCCTGGTGCGGCGGGGGCAGCTCACTCGGGAGCGTGGATCGCCGGCCGCGCGAACGCGGACCGCGCGGCGGTCGGGGCGCCTACAGGAGCCCGGTGCGCCGGGCGAGCATCATCCCGAAGGCGAGGCAGGCGGCGAGGCTGACCGCCAGCATGGCGACGTTGGTCCAGAACCGGACCGGCCGGCTGGACCCGTCGATCCCGCTCGCCCGGAGCCGCACCCACGGCACGTAGAGGTAGAGGGCGATCAGCGTCAGGATCAGGAACGCGAAGGTGGCGATCCGCCCGGTGATCAGGGCCGCGCCGGCCAGGACCGCCCAGCCGATGACGAGGCCCAGCATGGTGAACAGGGCTGTCGAGTTCACGTCCGCGCGTCCCCTTCAGCGGATGGTGTCGGCCGGGCCGCCGCCGCGATCCTCAGTCCGCGACAGGCTCCGCTAGGGAACCCTTAGCATCGTCCGGACTGATTGCGAGATCGGGAAGGTTTCTGGTGCTGCGAGAGAGGATTGAACTCTCGACCTCTTCATTACCAATGAAGTGCTCTACCACTGAGCTACCGCAGCAGGTGACCGGGGCGCCCCCGCGGGGGGCGTGTCCGTCCGGCCGAGTGGGGCCATAACGGATCGCCGCCGCGTTGGCAACGCCGCGTTGCGCGTTCCCGCCGTTTTAGGTGCGCGATGCGGCCCGGATCAGGGCCGCGAGGCCGGGCTCGGACACCGCCTCGGCGGCGTCCGACGGGGTGAACCAGCGCAGCTCGCGCTGGCGCGCCTCGGGGAAATGCTTGAGCTGCTTGCGCACCTCCAGGGGGAACACCTTCACCTGGCAGAGGACGGTGTCGAGGTTCCTCAGGCGCTTCTGGTAGAGGTACAGCCCGATCGGGCGCTTGCCGACCGCACCGCGCAGGCCGGCCTCCTCGTAGGCCTCGCGCGCGGCCGCCTCGAACGGCTTGCGGCCCTTCATCGGCCACCCCTTCGGGATGACCCAGCGGCGGCTCTCCCGCGAGGTCACCAGCAGGATCTTGGTCTTGCCGTCCCGCCCGTGCCGGAACGGAAGGGCTCCGACCTGCCGGCGCGGCTCGCCGTCCTCGTCGAGGACGGTCACGGCCGCACCGCGCGACGCGGGACGCGGCCCCGATCCGGCCGGATCGACGGCGCGCGCGGGCTGTGAGCGGGCTGGGGGATGATCGGATCCTCGGTCGACGACTCACGACAAGCTACACGGCGAGTCGGCTCATTCAACTTGCAATAGTCGAGCGCCGCGGCGTGACCGTGACCCCGCGGCGCTCCTGTCATCCCGCGTCCGGATGGCCGGAGCGCGCCGCGACCGGTCAGCCGATCCGGCGGACTGCGCGCTCGGCCGAGCCGGAGGGCGGCAGCGCCGCGGCCGCCATCCCGGCCGAGACCGGGTCGGCGCCGGCCGCCTTCGGCGCGCCCGCCTTCGCCGGAAGGACGGTCGGGATCGGCGCGGCCGGGACTGGGCCGGCGGAGGTCGACGCCGCCGACGCGACCGAGGCCGAGACGGTGGGGACGGCCGGGGGCGACGTCGTGGCCGTGGGGGACTTCGACGCGGGGGCCGGTTTGGCGACCGGCGCCGCGGCGTTCGGGGCCGCCGGCACGAGCGCCGGACCGGCGGCGTCCGCCTCCGGCTCCACCGCGGGCGCGGCACCGAGCGTGTTCGGCGGCTCGCGCCACGCGAAGGCGTCGAGACGCCCGGTCACCGGCGAGACCGGCGCCCAGGTATCGGTGGCGATGCCGTCGGCGATCCACACGCGGTCGCGCGGGGCGCGGGCGGCCCTGGCCAGCCACTCGCGGGCCTGACCGGAGGCGGCCCCGTGCTCGGCCTCCTCGATGGCCGCCATCATCAGGCAGGCCCGGGCGGTCGGACGGTCGGAGAGCAGGGGCTTCACGGCCTCCCGGGCCCGCTTGTAGTCCCGCGCGTCGAGGGCGGCCTGGCCGAGGGCGAGACGGGACTCAGGGTCCCAGACCGACAGCTTCGCCAGGACCTCGGCGCGGGCGAGGCGGTCGCGGACCGAGTCGCCGGGCCGCAGGCCCAGATAGACCTTGGCGAGGTCGGGGTGAGGATTGGCCTTCCAGGCCGCCTCGACGATCCGGGCGGCCTTCTTGACGTCGCCGCGGCGGGCGAGCAGGCGTCCGGCAATGCAGGCCGCCGGCACGAGGTCGGGGGCGAGCTTGACCGCCTGCAGGACCCGCTCCGTGGCGAGTTCCGGCTCGCCGGCCTCGCGCTCGCCGGCGATCGCGGTGAGGAGCACCGCCCGCTGGCGCCGGGCCGCGGCCTTGTCGATCAGTCCGAGGGACGAGCGGCGCTCGATCGTCTCCAGGGCCGCCGCCCAGTCGCCGTCGGCGCTCTGCGCCTCCAGCAGGGCCTCGTTGGCCCAGGTGACGCTCGGGGCGAGGCGGGCGGCCTCGGTGGCGTAGGCGCGGGCGGCCGTCTCGTCCTCGCGGCGCCGGGCCTCCACGAACAGGCCGCGCAGGCCCAGGACCCGGGTCTCGGGATCGTCGACCATGCGCTGGAAGGCGCTCTCGGCCGCGTCCCGGTCGCCGGAGATCTGCGCCGCCTGCGCCTTGAGCAGCAGGGTCAGCGGCTCGGTGCCGAGGAGCCGCTCGGCGTCGCCCGCGTAGCGGCGGGCCGCCAGGGGATCGCCGGAGCCCACCGCCACCATGCCGCGGGAGAGGGCCGAGAGGCCCTTGGCCCGGCGCCGCTCGGCCGAGCCGCGGACCAGGGCCTCGGGCAGGCCGATGACGCCGCGCACGATCGCCCAGAGCAGGCCCAGGACGATCGCCGCGGCGATCACGCCGACGAGGGCGACCGCGAGGCTGGTGCCGATCTGGTAGCCGTTCCAGACGACGGTGACGGTGCCGGGCCTGTCGGCGATCCAGACCGCCCCGAAGGCGGCGAGTGCGAGCAGGGCCAGGAAGGCGAGGGCGCGCCACATGGGGTCAGTATCTCCTGTCGGCGGCCGGCTGGCGGCCGTCGCGGGGTGCGGGAGGAGCGGGGCGCCTGGGCGCCCGCTCGGAGATGGTGCGGCCGCGCAGCGCGCGGATCGGGGCCCTCACCGGACTAGCGCCCGGGGGCGGCCTGAGCCGGCTGGGCGGCCCCGACCGGCAGGGCCTTGAAGGCGCCGTCGAGCAGGGCGCGCACGGCCTGCTCGGCCTCGGCCCGGGCCTTGAGCTTGGCGCCGAAATCCCCGGCCTGCTCCCGGGCCTCGGCCGGGAGCGCCGCGAAGGCCGCCGAGGCCGCCGTCAGGTCGCCGCGGTCGAGGGCCGCCTGGACCTTGCTCTCCGGATCGTCCGCGGCCTCGGGGGCGGGCGCGTCCGCCTTGCGGATCTGCACGAGACCGTCGGCCATGCTGAGGAGCTTGGTGCGGAAATCGCCCGTCTCGGCCGCGCTCTTGGCCCGCTGCGCCTGCCGCTTGGCCGCGATCCGCTCGGCGATCGGCCGGAACGTGTCGGCGAGATCCCCCGCCGAGGGGGCACCGCCCTCGGCGAAGGGCGCCAGGGCCTTGGCCTGCGCCTCGGTTCCCGGATCGAGCTTGCGCAGGGTGGCGAGCGGCTCGGCGTAGGCGGTGCCCGATTCCAGGGCGGCCGCCACGCGGTCGGCGACGACGACCCGGAGCGCCGCCTGGACGGTGCTGGCCTCGGCGCGCTGCGCCACGCTCTTGTCCAGGGCGGCGATCTGGTCGGCCTGCTCCTGCAGCCGCCGGTCGACCGCCTTCGCGGCCTCCGCCGCCTGGGCCTGTCCGGCCTCGGCGGCGGTGCGGCTCGCCTGGGTCGCGGCCTGGACCGCCTCGGTGGCGGCCTTCACCCGCGCGTCGACGGCCTGCTGCAGCGCGTCGAGCCGCTGACCCAGGGCCGCGTCGGCCTCGGCGTTCGCCTTGATCTTCTGCTCCACCTCGCTCTGCAGCGCCGCGACCTTGCGGGCGGCCTCCTCGGCCGCACCCTTGCTGGCGCCGCCATCCTCCACCGCCTTGAGGCGGGTCTCGAGGTCGGCGATCTGCTTGGCGTTGTCCTGGACCGCGCCGAGCTTCGAATCGGCCGGCTGGTCGCGGCCGGGCTCCTGGCCGGGCTCCTCCTGCAGCGCCGCGACGCGCTGGTCGAGGCTGTCGAGGCGGGCGACGAGATCCGGCGGCACGGCCGAGGCCTGGCCGGAGGCCTGACCGGCCGCTTGCCCCTCGGCGGCGGCAGCGGGCGCCGCGCCGGACTTGTCGAGCGCCTGCTTGGCGCTCGCCTCCGCGGCGGCGACGCGCTTGTCGAGGGCCGTCACCGCGTCGCGCGGGGCCAGCCCGTCGAGGCGCTTGTCGAGGGACGCGAGCTGGCTGGAGAGCCTCTGGTCGAGGGCGTTCAGGCGCGGGTCGGGACCGATCCCGGCCTTCTCGGCGCCGAACAGCAGGCCAGCGCCGATCACGCCCCCGAGCAGCCCCGCGGCCGCGAGCGAGCCGAATCCGGCCCGGGCCCGGCCGGCGGGTGCGGCGGCGCTCCTGTTCGCATCGACGGCGGCCGCCGCGGGGATCGGGCTCTTCGCGGATTCCTTCCCGTCCCTGGCGGCGTCCTTGGAAGCATCCTTGGGAGCGTCCTTCAGAACGTCCCTGGGAGCGTCCTTGGGAGCGTCCTTGCCCGGCTCCTTGCCGGCGGCCGGCGGATCCGGGATCCGCTTGGCCTTCAGGTCGATGATCGGGCCGGCCGTCACCGCGCTGGCCGCCGCCGGGCCCGCGGCACCGGAGGCGGGCCCGCCCGGACGGGGACCGCCCTGCGGGCCGGTTCCGGGCTGCGCGGCCTTCGGATCGATCCGCGCCCCGGAGGCCCCGGACGCGCTGGTCGAGGCCGTCGACGACGACGAGGCGGCGGTTCCGGCCCTGGCGTCGGAGGCCGACGACGCGGCGCCCACCGTCACGGGATCGGGCTTGGCGCCGGCCGTCCGGGCGGCCGGGCCGGTCGACGGCTTCGCGCCGTCGGCCCCGGTGGCCGGTTGGCCCGCGTCGGTCTTCGGATCGATCGTGCCGGGCTTGGCGGTCACGACCAGGTCGGTCGCGGGCTTGGGCGGCGTCCCGGGCGCGGATCCCTGCGGCCCCTTCGCGCCGCCGGCGGCGGTGGAGGCCGTGGAAGCCGACGTGGAGGCGGTGGACGCCGACGTCGTGGCCGGTCGCGACGCGCCACCGGGCGGGCTGGATGGCCCGGGCTTGCCGGGCGCGGCGTCCGGCTTCCGGCCGCCGGGGCCGGGCTTGTCGGCGTCGCTGGGTGGTGGCGTCACGGGCAAGTCCTCCAACTCTACGGCGTCGCCGCGCCCCCCTAGCACCGCGGCGGCGCCGGGCGCGAGGGCGAGATACGGCGGCCCGGCCTCCCTGTCACCGCGCGGTTAGCCCGGTCGCCGTGCCAGGGCGTCGAGCAGGTCCGCTTCGCGCGGGCGTGCCGCGACGAAATGGACCGGAACACCGGCCGCTTCCAGGGGTGCCGCGACATCCGGCGATAGGCAGTAATGCCTCAGCCGGCGGAAAGCTCCGCCGTGCTCCGAACCATCCGCGAGGGCAAGGGCGACGGCGGCGCTGCGCCGGGAATAGTGAAGGGCCGCCTCGAGGCGGTGTTCGGCGAGGTCGCGGCCGACCGCCGGCGGCAAGCGCTCCAGCGCCTCGGCCCGGTAAGCCACGAAGGCGGTGATCCGAAATCCGGCCGCCGTCAGCGCCGCCGCCGGCTCCGGTTTGCGCTCGGCCCCGGTCGCGTGGAGGAGCGGTTCGCCGGGCGGCAGCGACGCCGCCACCAGGGCGGCGAGCCCCGCGGCGTCGCCGGGCCCCTCCCGCACGGGGCCGAGACCGGCCTCGCGGGCCAGGGCGGCCGTCCGCGCGCCGACGGCGAAGACGGGAAGGCCGCGCAGGGCCGGCGCGTCCCGGAGCGCCGGCCGGAGCGCCGACACCGCGTTGGCGCTGGTGAGGAGCAGCGCGGCGAAGGGTCCCACGGGCAGCGCCGCCGCGGTCGGCCGCACAGCCAGGACGGGGGCCACGAGCGGCGCGTGGCCCAGGACCGCGAGGGCCGCTCCGGTCCGCGTCGCCCCCGGCTCGGGCCGCGCCACCCAGATCCGCAACGGCTAGGTCTCCAGCGTCAGGCGGACGCCGTGACGCGCCGCGGCGCCCGGGGCGAGCAGGCGCTGCGAATCGCGCGCGGCGAGGTCGCCCGCGAAGTCCGACCAGTCGGCGTAGCCGGTCCAGCACTCGAGCGACAGGAACGGCGCGGTGGGCTTGGTCCAGACCGCCAGGTGGGGGAAATCCGCCATCTCCATGCGGATCGCCCGTCCGGGGCCGGTGAAGCGCATCCAGCGGCTGCGGGCGTTCCGGAACACGAAGGCCTCGGTGAACAGTGCCGGATCGAGGGGCAGCGTGTCCCCGGCGAGGGGGATCGGCTGCTCGTCGCGCAGCAGGAGGCCGCCCGGGCCGACCTGGGGCGCGAAGGGCCGCTCCGCCTGCTCGAAGGCCACCGCGTAGCCACCGTCCCGGGCGCGGCTGCCGCCCGCGAAGGGCCACGGGAAGGCCGGGTGGAAGCCGAGGGCGTAGGGCAGGGGGACGTCGCCGGGATTGGCGACGGTCACGTCGAGGTCGAGACCCGCCGGGCGAACCCGCGCGGCGATGTCGAGCCGGAACGCGAACGGGTAGTGCGCCCGCGTCCCGGGCCCGTCGGTCAGGCGCAGGGTCACCGCGTCGGCGCTCCGGTCGACCACCGCGAAGGGCAGGTCCCGCGCGAAGCCGTGCTGGGCCATCGGGTAGCGCTCGGACCCGACCGTCACGTGCCCGCCCGCCGAGGCGCCGACCACCGGGAAGAGCCAGGGCGCGTGGCGGTTCCAGTGCGCGGGGTCGCCGCTCCAGAGATACTCGGTCCCGCCGACCCGCCAGGAGACCGGCTCGGCCCCGTGGGTCGCGAGCGTCGCGGTTGTGCCGTCCGGTGCGGTCAGCTCGATGCGCGTGGTCACGGTGCTCTCCCGGTCTGCCTCGGAAAGCCGAGGTAACGGAGGCGGGGCCGGACGCAAGGCCCCCCACGCGGGGTCGCTCACGCGGCCGTGCCGAGCCCCGGCAGGACCGCCTCGGGCGGCCCGGAGGCGACGATCCGGCCGGCCTCCAGGACGTGGACCGCGTCGGCGCCCTCCAGGGTCGAGAGCCGGTGGGCGATCAGGATCAGCGTCCGCCGGCCCGAGAGGGCGCGCAGCGCCCGCATCACGGCCGCCTGCGTCTCGTCGTCGAGGGCGGAGGTCGCCTCGTCGAACACGATGACGTCCGGGTCGTGGTAGAGCGCCCGGGCGATGCCGACGCGCTGGCGCTGGCCGCCGGACAGCCGCGCCCCGCGCTCGCCGACCCGCTCGGCGTAGCCGTGCGGCAGGGCCGCGACGAAGTCGTGGGCGCCGGCGAGCCGCGCCGCCCGCTCGACGGCGGCGAGGTCCGGCGCGTCGAGGCCCAGCGCGATGTTCTCCGCCACCGTGCCGTCCACGAGGAACACCTCCTGCGGGACGTAGCCGATCCGGTTCTGCCACGCGGGCAGGGTGCCGGCATCGAGGGGCCGGCCGTCCACGGTGATCCGCCCGGCGGTCGGGCTCAGGACGCCGAGGATCAGGCCGGCCAGCGTCGACTTGCCCGATCCGGTCCGCCCGGCCAGGCCGACCGTGGCGTTGACCGGGATGGTCAGGTCGATCCCGGCGAGGGCCGGGCGGCCGGTGCCGTAGTCGAAGCCGAGGCCCTCGAGCCGGATCGCCCGCGCGAAGGGCAGCCGCTCCGCGCTGCGGGGCCGGGGCTCCCGCTCGTCGGCGAGCTCGTCGACGATCACCCGCACCGCCGGCAAGGTGAAGCGCATCAGCGCCACCGAGGTGAAGATGTTCTGGAAAGCCGGCAGCATGCGGTAGCCCGCGAAGGCGAACAGGCCGAGCAGCGGCAGGATCCCGGCGACGTCGAGCCCCTGGGCGAGCGCGAACAGCACCACCACGATCACCCCGCCGAAGGCCAGGGCCTCGATCACGAAGCGCGGCATCTGGCCGGTGAGCTGGCTCGCCGCGGTGGCGAGGGCGTAGGCCCGGGCCGGGGCGTCGAACCGCGACGCGAACGCCTCCGCGCGCCCGTAGAGCTTCAGCTCGGTGAGCGCCCCGAAGGTCTCCTGCACGATCCGGAAGCGGGCCTCGTTGTCGGCCACGGTGCGGCTGCCCAGCCGGGCCAGCCGGGCGCGCATCACCAGGTAGATCCCGACATAGAGGCCGCCGAAGCCGCCTCCCAGGATCAGCGCGAGCTGCGGCGCGTAGGCCAGCAGGAAGGCGATCACCGCGAGCGCCGAGCTCGCCCGCGAGGCGAGCACCGTGGCGGGCGTCAGCGCGCCGATCACGAGCCGGTCGGTCTCGGACAGCACGTTCTTGGCGAGCTCCGCGCTGTTGCTCTGCGCGAAGAACAGCCGCTCCCGGTCGAGGTAGCGGAACAGCAGCCGCCGGCTGAGGCTGTAGCCCGCCAGGTGCGTGAACCGGAGCTGCGCGTAGGTCAGCCCGGCATTCACGAGTGCGGTGACGAGGATCGCCGCGAGCGCGGCCCCGCCGGTCACCAGCAGGAAGCCGCGCTCGTCGGTCAGGCCCAGGGCGCCCCGGGCCTGGGCCAGGTAGGGGATCCGGGTCGCCGCCGACGGGTCCCCGACCAGCGTCAGGAACGGGATCACCGAGGCGACGCCCACCACCTCCAGCAGCGCCGCCCCCGCGAGCCCGAGGGCGATCAGGGCGAGCCGACGCCGGTCGGCCGCCCGCATGGCGCGGACGAGGTCGATCAGCGCGCGCATGGCATCGCGGGGTCTGGCGGGACGGCTCGCATGGTCGGGCCGGGCTTAAGCGCGCCGTCCCGGCCTGTCCACGCCGGGCTCAGTCGAGCTTCTTCAGGGAGCCCAGGTCGACCTCGCCGTCCTGGCCGGTGAAGATCAGGGTCTTGGCGGCCCCGTCCGCCTGCGCGACGCCGCCGATCCGGTGGTCGCCGCTGTCGTAGGTCGAGACCTGCCCGTCGCGGTCGACGAGGAGGCGGCGCCTGTCCGGGAAGAACGCGTACTTCATCCCGTTCTGCGCGCCGCTGGTCGCGGGCTCGCCGAGATCCTTCGGCCACCAGGGCTGCACGCCCTTCATCGGCTCCATCGGCTTCATGGGTTCCATAGGCTTCATGGGTTCCATCGGCTTCATCGGCTCCACGGCGCGCCTCCTGTCGGTCGAGAGACAGGAGGACGCGGCAGGCGCGGAAGGGTTGCACGCCGACCCTCTCGCCCGGGCCGGGCTCAGAGCGGCGGCAGCCCCGGCGCCGGGCGCTCCCGCACTCGGCCGTCGAAGCCGACATGGAGCTGGTGCTCGCGGCCGTCCCGATCCCTCGCGGCCACATCGAAGTGGCGCGGACCGCGGCCCGTGACCCGCACGTCGCCGTAGCCGGCTGCCTGGACAGCGGCGGTCGCGGCCGCCATGTCGGGCTTCGGTCCGAGACCGAGCCGGTCCCTCGCCCAGTCGAGGCTGCCGGTCGGAGGACCGCCGGCCGGCCCGAGCAGCAGCGTGCGCCCGTCCCCGTGGGTCAGGACCCGGGCGTGCAGGAAGCCGGTCTCGAAGCGGCCCTGCACCGTCACGGTCTCGCCCTTGGCGACGAGGCCGCCGCCCTCGCCCGCGCGGCCCGTCTCGACGAGGGCCCGCCCGGTCCCGTCCTGCACCACGAACTTGTTGCCGAAGATCTCCGCGACCTCGCCCTTGATGGCGGTCGCGCCCGAGGGAGCCAGGGCCTGGATCGCCACCGGCGCGACGGGCGTCGGCTGGAACGGCGTTCCCTGCGCGAGGGACAGGCCGACGGCGCCCAGCGCCAGCGGCAGCGCCACCGCGCCGACCGCCCAGGTGCGTCGCGGGATCGCCTTCGACGCCGGCCCGGCGGCCTCGGGCTCGCGGATCTCCCGCGCGGTCCCGTCGATGGTCTTGTCGTCGCTCATGATCGCATCCTCTGAAGGGTCCGGATCCGCTCGATCCGGTGCCCCTTCGTAGGGAGCCGCCGGCAATCCGGTCTGAACCGCGCGGTTCAGGCCCGGTTAAAGGCGCCGCCCTAGAGCGCTCCGTGCGGAACCCGTGCGGGTTCAGAGGCTTGGCAGCGGGCGCCGATGCGGGCTGGCAGGCCGTCGCCCGGGCGGTGGTCCCGGCGGTCCAGGTGAGGACACGGCCCTAACTCCCGGCGGCGGCAGGGTTCGCGGCCGCCGCAGCGGGCGAAACCGGCCGTCGCGGGTCCGGACGGGGAGGTGAGACCGGTGAAGATCCTACTGGTGGAGGACGACGCGGCCCTCGCGGCGGAGGTCGCCAAGGTCCTGCGCGCCGAGAACTTCGTGCTCGACCACGCCGCCACCGGCGAGGACGCCCAGCATCTCGGCGAGACCGAGGGATACGACGCCGTCGTGCTCGACCTCGGCCTGCCGAAGGGCGACGGGGTCTCGGTGCTGCGGGCGTGGCGCGCGGCGGGCCGGACCCTGCCGGTGCTTGTGCTCACCGCCCGGGACGGCTGGAGCGACAAGGTCGCGGCCTTCAAGGCGGGGGCGGACGACTATCTCGTGAAGCCGGTCCGCGTGGAGGAGCTGGTGATCCGCCTGCGCGCCCTCGTGCGCCGGTCCCAGGGAGGCGGGGCGAGCCGGATCATCTGCGGTCCCCTGAGCTTCGATCCGGGCCTCGGCGCCTTCGAGCACGAGGGCCTGCCGCTCAAGCTCACCGGCCTGGAATGGCGGGTCCTGTCCTGCCTGATGCTGAACCGCGAGACCGTGGTGCCGCGCCCGCACCTGATCGAGCGGGTCTACGAGGGCGACGCCGACGTCGACTCGAACTCCGTCGAGGTGATCATCACGCGCCTGCGCCGGAAGATCGCCCCGGCGCGGATCGAGAGCGTGCGCGGCCACGGCTACCGCCTGCACGCGGAGCCCGCCTGATGGCGGGGAGGGCGCCGCGGCGCTCGCTCCGCACCCGGCTGCTCGCGGCGGCCCTGGTGCTGGTCCTGGCGGCCCTGGTGGTGGCGGGCCTCGTCATCGGGGTGATCCTGCACCGGTTCGTGCGCGGGCAGCTCGACGGCCGGCTCGACGCGCAGATCGTCGCCCTGCGGGCCGGGCTCGAGGCCGGCATCCTCCCGCAGGGTCTCGACGCGCCGCCCTTCGACCGGCCCGGCCCCGGCTGGGCCTGGGAGGTGCGCCGCGGCGGCGAGACGATCCGGTCCGGCTCCCTGCGGGGCGGGGACATCCGCCTGTCCGATCCGGGACCGGACGGGGAGCCGGGCCGGCCGCACCCGGCCTCGGGCACGGGACCGCGCGGCGAGCCCCTCGTCGCCCGCGTGCTGGACGTACCCGGACCCGAGCCGGCGACGATCGTGGTGGCGGCACCGGAGGGGGAGCTGCGCGGGCCGCTGCGCGAGGCGCTGACGAGCCTCGCCCTGGCGCTCGGCATCCTCGGCCTGTGCCTGCTCGCCGGGCTGGCGGTCCAGGTGCGCCTGGGCCTCGCGCCGCTGACGCGCCTGCGCGCGGACCTCGCCTCGGTCCGGTCGGGGCGGCGCGAGCGCGTGCCGGCGGACCAGCCCGCCGAGATCGCGCCGGTGGTGGCGGAACTCAACGCGCTCCTCGACCAGAACGCGCAGAACCTGGAACGCGCCCGCGGCCACGTCGCCAACCTCGCCCACGCCCTCAAGACGCCGCTCGCCACCCTGTCGATGGCGCTCGCGGAGCCCGCCCGCGATCCGGACGGGGCGCTGCGCCGGCAGGTGGACGACATGGACCGGCGGGTGCGGCACCACCTCCGGCGCGCCCGGGCCGCGGCCCTGGCGGGTTCGGCCCGGGGCCGCACGGCCCTGGCGCCCCGGCTGTCGGACTTGCGCGCGGCGCTGGCCCGGATCCACGCCGAGAAGGGCGCGGCGATCGACCTCGACGTCCCGGAGGCCCTGGCGGTCTCCTGCGAGGGCCAGGATCTCGACGAGATGCTCGGCAACCTCGTGGACAATGCCTGCCGCTGGTGCCGCGGCCGCGTGCGGGTCTCCGCGACGGCGCGCGATGGCGCGGTGGCCGTGTCGGTGGAGGATGACGGGCCCGGCCTCGACCCGGCGGCCGCCTCCGCCGTCATGGCCCGGGGCCGGCGCCTCGACGAGGGCGTGCCGGGCCACGGCTTCGGGCTGCCGATCACCCTGGAACTCGCCGAGCTGTACGGCGGCGGCCTGAGCCTCGGGCGCTCGGATCTCGGCGGCCTCCGCGCGGACTTGGTGCTGCCGGCCTGACCGGCCCCCCTCAGCCGAGCGCCTCCCGCAGGATCGGCCGGATCCGCGGATCGGCGCAGTGGGCGACGTTGAAACGCATGTAGCCGTTCCACGTATCCGACAGGCTGAACGAGGTCCCGGGCGCCAGCACCATGCCGCGGGCCAGCGCCCGGCGGGCGACGTCGGCCCCGTCGCGCCCGTCGGGCAGCCGCATCCACAGGAAGAAGCCGCCCCGCGGCTGCGCCCAGGTCTCCAGGCCGCAGGCGCGCAACTCCGCGGAGGCCTGCACCATCGCGCCGGCGAGCCGGCGGCGGGTCTCGGCGAGGTGTCGCCGGTAGGCGCCCTCGGTGATCAGCGCGTGCACCAGCGCCGCGGTGATGTGGCCGTTGCCGAGGCTGAGGGCCAGCTTGAGGTCGACCAGCGGCTCGACCCAGTCGGCCCGGAGCGCGATCCAGCCGCAGCGCGCGGCCGCCGACAGGGTCTTGGAGAAGCTGCCGATCTGGATCACCCGCTCCAGCCCGTCGAAGCCGGCGAGCCGCGGGGCCGCCTCGGGCTCGAGGTCGCCGAAGATCTCGTCCTCGACGATGAGCGTGTCGTGCGCCTCGCACAGCTTCAGCAGGCGGTGCGCCACGGTCGGCGCGAGGCTCGCCCCGGTCGGGTTCTGGAGGGCCGCGTTGGTCAGGTAGAAGCGCGGGCGGTGCTGCTCCAGCAGGGTCGCGAGCGCCCGCAGGTCCGGCCCCTCCGGGGTGATCGGCACGCCGACCACCGCGACGCGCTGCGCGCGCAGCAGCGCCAGGAAATTGAAGTAGCAGGGATCGTCCACCAGCACGGTGTCGCCGGGCTGGAGCAGGAAGCGGCAGACGAGGTCCAGCGCCTGCGTGGCCGATTCGACCAGCACGATCTGGTCGGGCTCGGCGCCGACGCCCTTCTCGCCGACCTTGCGGGCGATCTGGTGGCGCAGGGGCTCGTAGCCCAGCGGCCGGTCGTAGTTGGTCATCTCGGCGAGGTCGGCGCGCGCCACCCGGCGCAGGCCCCGGCGGATCGCCTCGTGGGGCATCCAGGAATCGGGCAGCCAGCCGGCCCCGGGCTTGAGCTGGTCGGAGCCGGCCTGCTGCGCCTGCCGGGTGATCCAGAGCGGGTCGACGATCCGGTCGAGCCGCGGCCCCATCGCCTGGAGCGAGAGCGGCCGCGTCTTGCCGGCGACGTAGAAGCCCGAGCCCGGCCGCGGCACCACGGCGCCCTCGGCGGCGAGGCGCTCGTAGGCCTCGACGACGGTGGATTTCGAGACGCCCATCGTCTCCGCGAAGGCGCGCACCGAGGGGATCCGCACGCCCGGAACCAGCCGCCGCGCCGCGATCCGCTCCCGGATCTCGCCGACCACGGCCTCGACGCGCGTCGCGGGGCTTCTGGCTGCGACCGACATCCGTACTGCTCTTTCGTCCGGACAATTCTTCCGAACCGTACCGAAGTGTTCCTGTCGCCGCCAGCCCCGCGCCGACAGGATCGTGACGCCCCCAAACGACGGAGGAGGGGATCCATGACCCAGTGCCTGACCGAAACCGCCGCCCTCGAAGCCCGGATCAGACCGCGGAGCGGATGGCTCGCCCGGATGGCCGGCCCCGTGCTGACGGTCGCCGCGGAGGTGCGCGCCGGCCTGTCGCGGGCGGCGATGAACCGGCGCGTGCTCCAGCGCCTGTCGACCCTGTCGGACCGGGAATTGAAAGATATCGGCCTGACGCCGCAGGACGTGGCGGATGCCTGCGTGCCGCGCACGGGCGACGCGATCCACCTGCTGGTCGGCCGGCGCGACGAGCGCCGCCGGGCCCGGACGGCCGTGCGCCCTTGGTGATCGGGGCGCACGGGTCCTAGGATCGCGCCGATGACGCTGCGTGACGGGCTGGCCGCGCTCCTCGTGGTCACGCTCCTCGGTGTGAACTTCGTGGCTATCAAGGTGGGGCTGGTGACGGTGCCGCCGCTGATGCTGTGCGCCCTGCGATTCGGCTTCGCGGCCCTGCCGGCCGCCCTGGTGATCCGCCCGCCCCGGGCGCCCGCCGCCCTGGTGGCGGCCTTCGGGCTGGCGCTCGGGATCGGCCAGTTCGGGCTGCTGTTCACGGCGATCCGCCTCGGCATGCCGGCCGGCCTGTCGTCGCTGCTCATCCAGATGCAGGTGCCGTTCACCGTGGCGCTCGCCTGGATCGTCCTGAAGGAGCGCCCGCGGGTGCTCCAGGTGATCGGCGGCGCGGTCGCGCTCCTCGGCGTCGCCGCGGTGGCGCTCGGGCGGGCGGGGGGCGCCCCGGCGGGACCGGTGCTGCTGGTCGTCGGCGCGGCCCTGTCCTGGGCCAGCGCCAACATCGTGGCGAAGCGGATCGGCCGCGTCGACATGCTCGCGCTGATGGTCTGGGGCAGCCTCGCCACGACGCCGCCGCTGCTCGCCCTCTCGCTGATCGTCGAGGGCTCCGACGCCGTCCGGGCCCTGACCCATCCCGACTGGGTGACGAGCGCCTCGATCGCCTTCCAGGCCTACCCGACGCAGCTCCTCGCCTTCGGCCTCTGGAGCCGGCTGCTGACCCGCTACCCGGCCGCCGCGGTGACGCCGTTCGCGCTGCTGGTCCCGGTGGCCGGCATCCTGAGCACGCACCTCGTGCTGGGCGAGCCGCTGAGCGCCGATATCCTGGCCGGCGGCAGCCTCATCCTCTTCGGGATCGCCCTGAGCCTCAGGGGCGGCCGCGCCGCCGTCCGGCCCGCGGGGCGCGGCCCGATCGGACCCGCGACGGGTGCACCGCCGAAGGTGACGTGACCCGCGCGCACCCGAGGCGCACGACGAGCGCCGTCGCGATCGCGAGGCCGGTACTGTCGATTGTTCGAGAAGGGACGTGGCGCGGGCGACGGGGCTCGAACCCGCGACCTCCGGCGTGACAGGCCGGCACTCTAACCAACTGAGCTACGCCCGCACGGCGTGGTCGCCTTCGGTGGGGGCGTTTCGCCCGGCGACGGGGCGGGGTTTATGGGGCGCCCGGGGCCCTGTCAAGCGCATCCGCCACGGATTCGTACCGGCACCGTCCGCTGGCCCCACGCGCAGGCATACCAGCCTCCCGACTCGGGGCCTGCGCGCTTCCGTCGTGTTGTGTCGCGGCCGCGCAAGCCCATCTCGGACATGACTGACAGGAAGGCTGACAGCGCGCTTTGTGCGACGCGACAAGCCATTGTCACGGACCGGCGGCTCGACTAAGCCTCCGGCCGCGCGCATCCTGGCATAAGAACAATTCCACGGGCGGATCCGGGTCGGCGTCGCACCGCGGTTTCACTCGTCTCGCGAGGCCCTGGCATGACCGGATTGTTGGCGGATTACCTGCCGCTCATCGTGTTCATCGGCGTGGCGCTGTTCATCGCCACGGCGCTGCTGGTCGTCCCCTTCCTGGTGGCCTTCAAGAGCCCCGATCCCGAGAAGCTCTCGGCCTACGAGTGCGGTTTCAACGCGTTCGACGACGCCCGCATGAAGTTCGACGTGCGCTTCTACCTCGTCGCCATCCTGTTCATCATCTTCGACCTCGAGGTCGCGTTCCTCTTCCCCTGGGCGATCACCTTCGGGGATCTGGGCTGGTTCGGCTTCTGGTCGATGATCGTCTTCCTGGGCGTGCTGACGGTCGGTTTCGTCTACGAGTGGCGCAAGGGCGCCCTCGAATGGGATTGACGTCCCGCCGCTCGCCGCCCGCACTGAATTCCTGAGTCGCCGATGGCCCTGATCACCGACACCAACCGCGCCCCCGCGATCGCGCCCCAGCCGAAGGGGATCATCGATCCCAACACCGGCCGCCCGATCGGCGCGGACGACCCGACCTTCCTGTCGATCAGCGACGAGCTGGCCGACCGGGGCTTCCTGCTCACCACCACGGACGAGCTGATCAACTGGGCCCGCACGGGCTCGCTGATGTGGATGACCTTCGGTCTCGCCTGCTGCGCGGTCGAGATGATGCAGATGTCGATGCCGCGCTACGATTGCGAGCGATTCGGCTTCGCGCCCCGCGGCTCGCCCCGCCAGTCCGACGTGATGATCGTCGCCGGCACGCTGACCAACAAGATGGCCCCGGCGCTGCGCAAGGTCTACGACCAGATGCCGGAGCCGCGCTACGTCATCTCGATGGGCTCCTGCGCCAACGGCGGCGGCTACTATCACTACTCCTACTCGGTGGTGCGCGGCTGCGACCGGGTGGTGCCGGTGGACATCTACGTGCCCGGCTGCCCGCCCACCGCCGAGGCGCTGCTCTACGGCGTGCTGCTGCTGCAGAAGAAGATCCGCCGGACCGGCACGATCGAGCGCTGAGGAGCGGCCATGACGAACGGCATCTCGATCCTGCCCCACACCCAGCCGGTCTACGGCGACGCGGCCGTGGCTGCCATGGCCGAGCGCGTCGTCGGCGCCCTCGGACCGGCGGTGGTGTCCCACGCCATCGCGTTCGGCGAGCTGACGCTGGTGGTCCAGGCCTCCGACATCGTCTACGCGCTCACCTACCTGCGCGACGATCCGGCCTGCGCGTTCCGCAACTTCATCGACATATGCGGCGTGGACTATCCGCAGCGCGAGAAGCGCTTCGACGTGGTCTACCACCTGCTCTCCCTGCGCCATAACCTGCGCATCCGGCTGAAGGTGCAGACCGACGAGGTGACGCCGGTCCCCTCGGTGATCGAGGTCTTCCCGGCGGCCAACTGGTACGAGCGCGAGACCTACGACCTCTACGGGATCCTGTTCTCGGGCCATCCCGACCTGCGCCGCCTGCTCACCGATTACGGCTTCGAGGGGCATCCCCTGCGCAAGGACTTCCCGCTCACCGGCTTCGTCGAGGTCCGCTACGACCAGGACCAGGCGCGGGTGGTCTACGAGCCGGTGCAGCTGACGCAGGAATTCCGGAACTTCGACTTCTTGTCGCCGTGGGAAGGCACCGACTACGTGCTGCCCGGCGACGAGAAGACGTCGGCATGAGCCGCGGAGACCGTCCGTGACCGAACACAACATCCGCAACTTCGCGATCAACTTCGGCCCGCAGCACCCGGCGGCGCACGGGGTGCTGCGCCTCGTGCTCGAACTCGACGGCGAGGTGGTCGAGCGGGTCGACCCGCATATCGGGCTGCTCCACCGCGGCACCGAGAAGCTGATCGAGTACAAGACCTACCTGCAGGCGACGCCCTATTTCGACCGGCTCGACTACGTGTCGCCGATGAACCAGGAGCACGCCTTCTGCCTGGCGATCGAGAAGCTCGCCGGGATCGAGGTGCCGCGGCGCGCGCAGCTGATCCGCGTGCTGTTCTGCGAGATCGGCCGCCTGCTGTCGCACCTGCTCAACGTCACCACGCAGGCGATGGATGTCGGCGCCCTCACGCCCCCGCTCTGGGGCTTCGAGGAGCGCGAGAAGCTGATGATCTTCTACGAGCGGGCCTCCGGCGCCCGGCTCCACGCCAATTACTTCCGGCCGGGCGGCGTCCACCAGGACCTGCCGCCGAAGCTGATCGACGACATCGACGCGTTCTGCGACCCGTTCCTGCAGGTCGTCCAGGATCTCGACGACCTCGTCATGGCCAACCGCATCTTCAAGCAGCGCAACGTCGACATCGGCATCGTGTCGGTGGACGAGGCGATGCAGTGGGGCTTCTCCGGCGTGATGGTGCGCGGCTCCGGCATCCCGTGGGATCTGCGGAAGGCGCAGCCCTACGAGTGCTACGAGGAGATGGAGTTCGACATCCCCGTGGGGAAGAACGGCGACACCTACGATCGCCAGGTGATCCGCATGGAGGAGATGCGCGAATCCGTGCGCATCATGAAGCAGTGCATCGCCAAGCTGCGCGAGCCCGCCGGCCAGGGCCCGATCGCCTCGATCGACGGCAAGTTCGCGCCGCCGCCGCGCCGGGAGATGAAGCGCTCGATGGAGGCGCTCATCCACCACTTCAAGCTCTACACCGAGGGCTTCCACGTGCCCGAGGGCGAGGTCTACGCCGCGGTCGAGGCGCCGAAGGGCGAGTTCGGCGTCTATCTCGTGTCCGACGGGACCAACAAGCCGTATCGCTGCAAGATCCGCGCGCCGGGCTTCGCGCATCTGCAGGCGATGGACTGGATGTGCCGCGGGCACCTTCTCGCCGACGTCTCCTGCGTGCTCGGCACGCTCGACATCGTGTTCGGCGAAGTGGATCGGTAAGACAAAGCGATGGCCAACCGCAGACTCGCCCCCGCCTCCGAGCAGCCCGAGAGCTTCGCGTTCTCCCCCGAGAACGCCGAGTGGGCCAGGACCCAGATCGCCAAGTACCCGGAAGGCCGTCAGGCGTCCGCGGTGATCTCGCTGCTCTGGCGGGCGCAGGAGCAGAACGGCGGCTGGCTGCCGCGCGCGGCCATCGAGGCTGTGGCGGCCGAGCTCGGCATGCCGAACATCCGCGTGCTGGAGGTGGCGACCTTCTACACGATGTTCGCCCTGGAGCCGGTCGGGCGGTTCTGGATCCAGGTCTGCGGCACGGTCCCGTGCGATTCCTGCGGCGCACGGGGCCTCAAGGAGATGCTCCAGGCCCGCCTCGGACCGGCCGGCCACGTCTCGGCCGACGGCAACTTCTCGTGGCTCGAGGTCGAGTGCCTCGGCGCCTGCTGCAACGCGCCGATGGTCCAGATCAACCAGGATTACTACGAGGACCTGACGCCCGAGTCCCTCGGCCAGCTGATGGACGACCTCGCCGCCGGCCGGCCCGTGAAGGTCGGCTCGCAGACCGGGCGCGTCTCGTCCGAACCCCAGGGCGCCGTGAACACCCTCACCGACCCGACGCTGTTCGACGGGTCGCGGGTCGGCGCGTGGCGCAAGCGCTTCGAGGAGGCCGGCAAGGCCGAGGAGCCGGCCGCCGCGCCAGTGTCCAAGACCGGCGAGGCGGCCTCCGGAACCCAGCAGGCCGCCGAGAACCCGAAGCCGGCCCGGCCCGACGCCGGCCGCCCGGTGGAGCGTTCCGTGAGCGACGCCCCGGCCCAGCGCGCCGCCGGCGGCGAGACGCCGGTCAAGCCCGAGGATCGCGCGGACGCAGCCGAGCGCGGCCGGTCCACCGCCAAGCACGGCGCCGCGCGCCAGGGCGACGCGGACGTGCTCGACTCGCCGGCCAAGCGCGTCGCCGAGGGCGAGCCCGCGGCCGGCGAGCAGGGCCACCAGGCGGTGCCGGACCGCGACGCCGTCCCGCAGCAGCCGGAAGCCTCTGGGGCCAGCGAGGGCGAGATGGCGGCCGAGGCCGAGGAGGCCCGCATCGCCGGCGCCCTCGCGGCCCTGCCGAAGGACGCCAGCCCCGAGCAGAAGGCGGACGCCGTGGGCAAGCGCCCGCCGGGCCTCGACGCGGCCCGCGCCGGGAAGCCGGACGAGCTGACGCGCATCAAGGGCATCGGCCCGGGCAACAGCCAGCGCCTGAACGGGCTCGGCATCTACCACTTCGACCAGATCGCCGCCTGGTCCCGCGACGAGATCGCCTGGGTCGGCACCTACCTCGCGTTCCCGGGTCGCATCGACCGCGAGAACTGGGTGGGGCAGGCCAAGGCCCTGTCGGCGCCGGCTCAGTGAGGACCTGACATGCTGTCGGATCAGGATCGCATCTTCACCAACCTCTACGGGCTGCACTCGCCGGGCCTGGAGGCCGCGAAGAAGCGCGGCGCCTGGGACGGGACCAAGTTCCTCCTGGAGCAGGGCCGCGACTGGATCATCGAGGAGATGAAGGCCTCGGGCCTGCGCGGCCGCGGCGGCGCGGGCTTCCCGACCGGCCTCAAGTGGTCGTTCATGCCCAAGAAGTCCGACGGGCGCCCGCACTACCTCGTGGTCAACGCCGACGAGTCGGAGCCGGGCACCTGCAAGGACCGGGAGATCATGCGGCACGACCCGCATCTCCTGATCGAAGGCTGCATGCTGGCGTGTTTCGCGATGAACGCGCATGCCTGCTACATCTACATCCGCGGCGAGTACGTCGCCGAGAAGCACGCGCTCCAGAAGGCCGTGGACGAGGCCTACGCGGCCCGGCTCGTCGGCCAGTCGAACGTGCACGACTACCCGTTCGACATCTACGTCCACCACGGCGCGGGCGCCTATATCTGCGGCGAGGAGACGGCGCTCATCGAGAGCCTGGAGGGCAAGAAGGGGATGCCGCGGCTGAAGCCGCCGTTCCCGGCCAATATGGGCCTCTACGGCTGCCCGACGACCGTGAACAACGTCGAGTCGATCGCGGTCGCCGGCACGATCCTGCGCCGGGGCGGGGCGTGGTTCGCGGGGCTCGGCGGCAAGAACAACACCGGCACGAAGCTGTTCTGCGTCTCCGGCCACGTCAACAAGCCGTGCAACGTCGAGGAGGAGCTGGGCATCACCTTCCGCGAGCTCATCGACCGCCATTGCGGCGGCATGCGCGGCGGCTGGGACAACCTGCTGTGTTCCATCCCCGGCGGCTCCTCGGTGCCGCTGGTGCCGGCCGAGCAGATCGTCGACGCCAAGATGGATTTCGACACGCTGCGCGGCCTCGGCTCCGGCCTCGGCACGGCGGCGGTGATCGTGCTCGACAAGTCCACCGACATCGTCGCGGCGATCACGCGGATCTCGTACTTCTACAAGCACGAGTCCTGCGGCCAGTGCACGCCCTGCCGCGAGGGCACCGGCTGGATGTGGCGGGTGATGCAGCGCATGACCGAGGGCCGCGCGCAGAAGCGCGAGATCGACATGCTGTTCGAGGTCACCAAGCAGATCGAGGGTCACACGATCTGCGCGCTGGGCGACGCGGCGGCCTGGCCGATCCAGGGCCTGATCCGGCACTTCCGCCCGGAGATCGAGAAGCGCATCGACCGCTACACCGCCAACCCGCACAGCGAGCCTGTGCCGATGGCCGCGGAGTGATCCGATGACGAGCCAGCCTGACAACCTGATGCTCGTGTACCTGCGGCGGATCGACGAGAAGGTCGATCGCCTCAGCGGCGATGTCCGTGAACTGAACGGCCGCATGGCCGCGGTCGAAGAGAATCTGGCTGGCGTCCACCGGCGGATCGACAGGGTCGAGCTTCGCATCGAGCGGATCGAGCGACGCCTCGATCTCGCCGACGCCCCGCACTGAGATTGCACCGATGACAAAAATCCTCGTCGACGGCACCGAGGTCGACGTCCCCGCCGATTACACGCTGCTCCAGGCCTGCGAGGCCGCGGGGGCCGAGATCCCGCGCTTCTGCTTCCACGAGCGCCTGTCGATCGCCGGCAATTGCCGCATGTGCCTCGTCGAGCTGAAGGGCGCGCCGAAGCCGGTGGCCTCCTGCGCCTACGCGGTGAAGGATTGCCGCCCCGGCCCGAACGGCGAGCCGCCGGAGGTGCTGACCCGCTCGCAGGGCACCAAGAAGGCGCGGGAAGGGGTGATGGAGTTCCTCCTCATCAACCACCCCCTCGACTGCCCGATCTGCGACCAGGGCGGCCACTGCGACCTGCAGGACCAGGCCATGGCCTACGGGGTCGATTCGACCCGCTACACGGAGAACAAGCGCGCGGTCGAGGAGAAGCATATCGGGCCGCTGGTGCGGACCGCGATGAACCGCTGCATCCACTGCACCCGCTGCGTGCGCTTCCTCGCCGAGGTGGCGGGCGTGCCCGACCTCGGCGCCATCGGCCGCGGCGAGGACATGGAGATCACCAGCTACCTCGAGCAGTCGATGGCATCGGAGCTCCAGGGCAACGTCGCCGACCTCTGCCCGGTCGGCGCCCTCGTGCACCGGCCACAGAGCTACAACGTCCGCCCCTGGGAGCTGAACAAGACCGAGTCGGTCGACGTGATGGACGCGGTCGGCTCGTCGATCCGCATCGACACCCGCGGCCGCGAGGTCATGCAGATCGAGCCGCGGATCAGCGAGGAGATCAACGAGGAGTGGATCTCCGACAAGACGCGCTACCACATCGATGGGCTGCGGATGCAGCGCCTCGACCGGCCCTACCTGCGCGAGAACGGTCGCCTGCGTCCCGCCTCCTGGGGTGAGGTTTTTCAGGCGATCGCCGCCAAGGTGAAGGGCGCGGATCCGAAGCGCATCGGCGCGATCGTCGGCGATCTTTCGGGCGTCGAGGAGATCTTCGCGCTCCGCGAGCTGATCAGGAGCCTCGGCTCGCCGAACCTCGACTGCCGCCAAACCGATGCCGGCCTCGACCCGGCGCTCGGCCGCGCCTCCTACATCTTCAACCCGACGATTCCCGGCATCGAGGCCGCGGACGCGATCCTGATCGTCGGCGCCAACCCGCGCACCGAAGCCTCGCTGCTGAACGTGCGCATCCGCAAGCGCTGGCGCATGGCGCCGCTGGCGGTGGGTGTGATCGGCGAGCCGGTCGACCTGACCTATCCGAGCCACTACATCGGCGCCGGCCCCGATTCGCTGGCTGCGCTGGCCCGCGGCGAGCACAGTTTTCTTGAGACTCTCAAGGAGGCGAAGGCGCCGCTGGTCATCGTCGGCGCCAATGCCGAGCCGGGCGTGCTGGCCGCGGCGGCCAAGCTCGCCCAGGAGATCGGCGCGGTCTCGGCCGAGGGGAACGGCTTCGGCGTGCTGCACACGGCCGCCGCCCGCGTCGGCGCGCTCGATCTCGGCTTCGTGCCGGGGGAGGGCGGATTGACCTTCGCGCAGATGCTGGAGCCGGGAGCGCTGGACGTCCTGTTCAACCTCGGCGCCGACGAGCGTGACGTCGCCCCGGGCGCTTTCGTGGTCTACCAGGGCAGCCACGGAGATCGCGGGGCCTCCCGCGCCGACGTGATCCTGCCGGGGGCCGCCTATAGCGAGAAGTCGGCGACCTGGGTGAACACGGAAGGCCGGGTCCAGATGGGCAACCGCGCCGCCTTCCCGCCGGGCGACGCCCGCGAGGATTGGGCGATCCTCCGCGCCCTCTCGGACGTGCTGGGCAAGCGCCTGCCGTTCGACTCGCTCACCGCCCTCCGCCGGGCGCTCTACGCCGCCCACCCGCATCTGGCGGCGCTCGGGGCCGTGGAGCCCGGCACCGTCGCGGAAGCGGTCGACCGGCTCGCCGGTCTCGGCGGCTCCGCGACCGGACCGGCCTTCGCGTCGCCGGTGACCGACTTCTACCTCACCAACCCGATCGCCCGCGCCTCGCGCATCCTCGCGGAGTGCTCGCGCCTCGCCCGGGAGCGCGCCGCCGAGGCGCGGCCCCTCGCGGCGGCCGAGTAGGAGCTCAAGACCGATGACGCCGCTCGAAATCCTCGGGACCGTGCTCCTGATCGTGCTGAAGAGCTTCGTGCTCCTCTCGGCGCTCCTCGTGTTCATCGCCTACGCGCTGCTCGCCGACCGGAAGATCTGGGCGGCGGTGCAGCTCCGGCGCGGCCCGAACGTGGTCGGGCCGTTCGGCCTGTTCCAGTCCTTCGCCGACCTGATCAAGTTCGTGATCAAGGAGCCGGTGATCCCGGCGGGCGCCAACAAGGCGATCTACCTGCTGGCGCCGCTGGTCTTCGCGATGCTCGCCCTGTCGAGCTGGGCGGTGATCCCGCTCGCCGACGGCTGGGCGATCGCCGACATCAACGTCGGCATCACCTACATCTTCGCGATCTCGTCGCTCGGCGTGTACGGCGTCATCATGGGCGGCTGGGCGTCGAACTCGAAATACGCGTTCCTCGGCGCGCTCCGCTCGGCGGCGCAGATGATCTCGTACGAGGTGTCGCTCGGCTTCGTGATCATCTGCGTGCTGCTCTGCGCCGGCTCGCTCAACCTCTCGCGCATCGTCATGGCGCAGGACACCAGTCTCGGGATCTTCGGCTGGTACTGGCTGTGGCTGTTCCCGATGTTCGTGGTGTTCTTCGTCTCGGCGCTCGCCGAGACCAACCGCCCGCCCTTCGACCTGCCGGAGGCCGAGTCGGAGCTCGTGGCCGGCTACATGGTCGAGTATTCCTCGACCCCGTACCTGCTGTTCATGCTCGGCGAGTACGTCGCCATCATGAGCATGTGCGCCCTCGGGACCATCCTGTTCATGGGCGGCTGGCTGTCCCCGATCCCGTTCGCGCCCTTCACCTGGGTGCCGGGCGTGATCTGGTTCACCCTGAAGGCCAGCTTCCTGTTCTTCCTGTTCGCGATGGTGAAGTCCATCGTGCCCCGCTACCGCTACGATCAGCTCATGCGCCTCGGCTGGAAGGTCTTCCTGCCGATCTCCCTGATCTCGGTCGTCGTCGTCGCCTTCGTGCTCAAGCTGACCGGCCTCGCGCCGGGCGCCTGAGCCCACCCTTCGCATCGGAGATCCGGGCATGAAGCTCGATCAGGTCGCCAAGAGCCTTCTCCTGAAGGAGTTCGTGTCGGGGATGATCCTCGGCATGCGCTACTTCTTCAAGCCGAAGGCCACGATCAACTACCCCTTCGAGATGGGCCACCGCGGGCCGCGCTTCCGCGGCGAGCATGCCCTGCGCCGCTACCCCAACGGCGAGGAGCGCTGCATCGCCTGCAAGCTCTGCGAGGCGATCTGCCCGGCGCAGGCCATCACCATCGAGGCGGGTCCCCGGCGCAACGACGGCACCCGCCGCACGACGCGCTACGACATCGACATGGTGAAGTGCATCTACTGCGGCATGTGCCAGGAGGCCTGCCCGGTGGACGCCATCGTCGAGGGGCCGAACTTCGAATTCTCGGTGGAGACCCGGGAGGAGCTTCTCTACGACAAGCAGAAGCTCCTGCTGAACGGCGACCGCTGGGAGCGCGAGATCGCGCGCAACATCGCGATGGACGCGCCGTACCGCTGACGCGTCATCCCGAAAGGCAGCCGCCTTTCGGAAGAAGATGATGCGAGAACAAGCCTCTAGAGCATCGCGCCGGTTCCCGTTTCCGGTGCGATCCTCTAGAGCCATGCCGGGGGCGCTGTTGTGCCCCCGCCGACCGGGTTCTATAGACGGGCCGCCCGCTGCGGACCGTCTCCACGCACGGCAGAAGGGGCCGCTCCGGCGGCCGATCCCGACCAGCGCATGACCGCAGCAGCCGCCTTCTTCTATCTGTTCGCGAGCATCACGGTCGCGTCGGGCTTCATGGTGATCGCCTCGCGCAATCCCGTCGCCTCGGTGCTGTTCCTGATCCTCGCCTTCGTGAACGCCGCCGGACTGTTCGTCCTGATGGGCGCCGAGTTCCTCGCGATGATCCTCGTGGTCGTCTACGTCGGCGCGGTCGCGGTCCTGTTCCTGTTCGTCGTGATGATGCTCGACGTCGATTTCGCCGAGCTGCGCCAGGGCTTCCAGCAATACTTGCCGATTGGCGCCCTGATCGGCGCGATCTTCCTGGTCGAGTTGCTGCTGGTCGTCGGCTCGTGGAGCATCGACCCGGGCCTCGTCCAGGCCCCGCTCGGCAACGTCGCGGCCGCCGAGAACCTCACCAACGCCCAGGCGCTCGGCCGGGTGATCTACACGGACTACGCCTACTTCTTCCAGCTCGCCGGCCTGATCCTGCTGGTCGCCATGATCGGCGCGATCGTGCTGACGCTGCGCGACCGGCCGGGCGTCAAGCGCCAGAACATCGCGGTCCAGAACGCCCGCACCCAGGCCATGGCGGTGGAGACCCGCAAGGTCCCGTCGCGCCAGGGTGTCGAGGTCTGATGATCGCCCGGAGATTCGAACGATGATCGGCCTGAGCCACTACCTCACCGTCGCGGCGATCCTGTTCACGCTCGGCGTGCTCGGCATCTTCATCAACCGCAAGAACATCATCGTCATCCTGATGTCGGTCGAGCTGATCCTGCTCTCGGTCAACATCAACCTCGTCGCCTTCTCGACGCAGCTGAACGACATCACCGGACAGGTCTTCGCCCTGTTCGTGCTGACCGTCGCGGCCGCCGAATCGGCGATCGGCCTCGCCATCCTGGTGGTGTTCTTCCGCAACCGCGGCTCGATCGCGGTGGAAGACGTCAGCATGATGAAGGGCTAGGGCCTTCACCTTCGCGCGCCCCGAGTGACATCCGGACGCCGCCGCCTCGCGGCCGGCCCGGAGGACGGACTGCAAGAGAGCGATGTATCACGCGATCGTCTTCTTCCCGCTCATCGGCTTCCTGATCGCCGGCCTGTTCGGCCGGTACATCGGGGCGCGGGCCTGTGAGTACATCACCACGGCGTTCCTGGCCTTCACGGCGCTGATCGCCTGGGGCGTGTTCCTCGACGGCGGCCACGCCGAGCGCGTTCAGGTGGCCTCCTGGTTCGCGGCCGGCGACCTGCAGGTCGACTGGGCCTTCAAGGTCGACACCCTGACGCGGGTGATGCTGGTCGTCGTGACCACCGTCTCGACCCTCGTGCACCTCTACTCCGTGGGCTACATGGAGGAGGACCCGCACCGGCCGCGCTTCTTCGCCTACCTGTCGCTGTTCACCTTCGCCATGCTGATGCTGGTGACGGCCGACAACCTCGTGCAGATGTTCTTCGGCTGGGAGGGCGTGGGCCTCGCCTCCTACCTGCTGATCGGGTTCTGGTACGAGAAGCCCTCGGCCAACGCCGCCGCCATGAAGGCGTTCATCGTCAACCGCGTGGGCGATTTCGGCTTCTCCCTCGGCATCTTCCTGACCTTCGTGCTCACCGGCTCGGTGGCCTTCGACGCGATCTTCGGCAAGGTCGACGCGATCAAGACGCTCACCTTCCACTTCCTCGGCTACGACTGGAACGCGCTGACCCTCGCCTGCCTGCTGCTGTTCATGGGCGCCATGGGCAAGTCGGCGCAGTTCCTGCTGCACACGTGGCTCCCGGACGCGATGGAGGGCCCGACACCGGTCTCGGCGCTGATCCACGCCGCCACCATGGTGACCGCGGGCGTGTTCATGGTCGCGCGCCTCTCGCCGCTCTTCGAGGAGGCGCCGAACGCGCTCATCGTCGTGACGGTGATCGGCGGCATCACGGCGTTCTTCGCGGCCACGATCGGGCTGGTGCAGAACGACATCAAGCGGGTCATCGCCTACTCGACCTGCTCGCAGCTCGGCTACATGTTCGTGGCGCTCGGCGTCGGCGCCTACTCGGCCGGCGTGTTCCACCTCTTCACCCACGCCTTCTTCAAGGCGCTGCTGTTCCTCGGGGCCGGCTCGGTCATCCACGCGATGCACCACGAGCAGGACATGCGGAACATGGGCGGCCTGCGCCGCTACATCCCCTACACCAGCGCCATGATGGCGATCGGCTCCCTGGCGCTGATCGGCTTCCCCTACACGGCCGGCTACTACTCGAAGGACGCGATCATCGAGGCCGCCTACGCGTCGACCCGGCCGGGCCACACCCTCGCCTTCCTGTGCGTCGTGGTGGCGGCGTTCTTCACCTCGTTCTACTCGTGGCGCCTGTTCTTCATGACCTTCGAGGGTCCGGCGCGCTGGGGCGCGCACGCGGCCCACGGTCACCACGACGCCCCCGCGGTCGCGCACTCCACCATGGCGCACGAGGCCGACGGCGCGCCGGGCCACACCGAGGGCGTCGCCCACGACGACAAGGGCCACGACGTCGAGCCGGCGCACAGGAGCGACCTCGTCGCCGACGACCATCACGGGCACGGCCACCACGGCGACCACACGCCCCACGAGAGCCCGCTGGTGATGACGATCCCGCTGGCGATCCTCGCCTTCGGCGCGCTGTTCGCCGGGATCATCTTCCACAACCGCTTCATCGGCGAGGGGATGGACGCGTTCTGGGGCCACGCCCTGGCGCACGGGCCGAACAACCACATCATGCACGAGATCCACGAGGTCCCGGCTCTGGTCTCCTACTCGCCGCTCGTCATGCTGATCCTCGGCTTCGTGCTGGCCTACTGGATGTACATCCGCCGGCCGGAGCTTCCGGGCCAGCTCGCCGCGCAGCAGCCGTCGCTGTACCGGTTCCTGCTCAACAAGTGGTACTTCGACGAGATCTACGACCGGATCTTCGTCCGCCCGGCCAAGGATTTCGGCCTGTTCCTCTGGAAGGAGGGCGACGGCCGGATCATCGACGGCCTCGGCCCCAACGGCATCGCGGCGCGCGTCGTGGACGTGACCCGCGGGGTCGTCCGGCTCCAGACCGGCTACCTGTACCATTACGCCTTCGTGATGCTCATCGGCGTCGCCGGCCTGATCAGCTGGTACCTGATGTCCGGCCTGCCCAAGGGTGCTCACTGACATGCTCGGCCTCGGCATCCTCTCCGGCCTGCTGATCGTGCCGCTCTGCGGCGCGGCCTTCATCCTGACGCTGAACGGCGACGAGGAATCGGTCGCGCGCAACAGCCGCTGGGCCGCGCTCGCCACCACGGTGGTCACCTTCCTGCTCTCGCTGGTGGCCTGGAGCCGCTACGACGCCGCCTCCTCGAGCTTCCAGCTGGTCGAGAGCCACGCGTGGCTCACCGAGACGATCCGGTTCAAGCTCGGCGTCGACGGCTTCTCGATGCCGCTGATCCTGCTGACCACGTTCCTGATGCCGTTCTGCATCGGCGCCTCGTGGCACTCGATCCACTTCCGGGTGAAGGAGTACTTCGTCGCCTTCCTCGTCCTCGAGACGACGATGATCGGCGTGTTCGCCTCCCTCGACCTGCTGCTGTTCTACCTGTTCTTCGAGGCCGGCCTGATCCCGATGTTCCTGATCATCGGCATCTGGGGCGGGCAGCGCCGGATCTACGCGAGCTTCAAGTTCTTCCTCTACACCCTGCTCGGCTCGGTGCTGATGCTGCTCGCCGTGATGGCGATGTACTGGCAGGCCGGCACCACCGACATCCCGACCCTGCTGCAGTACCGCTTCCCGGTGCAGATGCAGACCTGGCTGTGGCTCGCCTTCTTCGCCTCGTTCGCGGTGAAGATGCCGATGTGGCCGGTCCACACCTGGCTGCCCGACGCCCACGTGGAGGCTCCCACCGCCGGCTCGGTGATCCTGGCCGGCATCCTCCTGAAGATGGGCGGCTACGGCTTCATCCGGATCTCGCTGCCGATGCTGCCGGTGGCGAGCCAGGAGTTCGCGCCCTTCGTCTTCGCCCTCTCGGTGATCGCGATCATCTTCACCTCGCTCACCGCGATGATGCAGACCGACATCAAGAAGCTGATCGCCTACTCGTCGGTGGCCCATATGGGCTTCGTGACGCTCGGCCTGTTCACCCTGAACGAGCAGGGCATCCAGGGCGCGCTGTTCCTGATGATCTCCCACGGCATCGTGTCGGGGGCGCTCTTCCTCTGCGTCGGCGTCGTCTACGACCGGATGCACACCCGCGAGATCGCCGCCTATGGCGGCCTCGTGAAGCGGATGCCGCTCTACGCCGTGGCCATGCTGATCTTCACCATGGCCAATGTCGGCCTCCCCGGCACCTCCGGCTTCGTCGGCGAGTTCCTGGCGATGCTCGGCGCCTTCAAGGCGAACCCGAACGTCGCGTTCTTCTCGACCTTCGGCATCATCCTGTCGGCGGCCTACGCCCTGTGGCTCTACGCCCGGGTGATCTACGGCAAGCTGGAGAAGCCGAACCTCCAGGGCATCCTGGATCTCGACACCCGTGAAAAGATCATCCTGGCGCCGCTGGTGGTGCTGACGATCTACTACGGCGTGCATCCGGCCCCGGTGCTCGACGTGTTCGCGCCCTCGACCGACGCGCTCATGGCGAGCATCAAGACCGCGCTCTCGAACACCCAGACGGCCGCCGCGGCGCTGCCGATCCCGCGCTGAGGCGGACACCATGACAACCGTCCACTCCGTCCTGCCGTCGCTGGCGCCGCTCCTGCCCGAGCTGATCCTCGGCGTCGGCGTCATGGTCCTGATCCTCTACGGCGCGTGGCGCGGCGACCGCTCCGCCGAGACCGTCAGCGTCGGCGCCCTGGTCCTGCTCCTCGTCGCCCTGTCGGTGGTGATCTCCCAGCCGGTCCACGGCCGGGTGACGACCCTGTCGGGGGCGTTCGTGTCGGACGCCTTCTCCAAGGTGATGAAGTCGCTGGTGCTGCTCGGCTCGTCGGCGACGATCCTGCTGGCGCACGACTTCTTCAAGCGCGAGCGCATCGACCGGTTCGAGTTCCCGGTGCTGATCGTGCTCTGCACCATCGGCATGATGGTCATGGTCTCGGCCAACGACCTGATCGCGCTCTATCTCGGTCTGGAGTTGCAGTCGCTCGCCGCCTACGTGATCGCCGCCTTCCACCGGGACGACGTGAAGTCCACCGAGGCCGGCCTCAAGTACTTCGTGCTCGGCGCGCTCTCGTCCGGCATGCTGCTCTACGGCGCCTCGCTGGTCTACGGCTTCACCGGCACCGTGTCGTTCCCCGGCATCGTCTCCGCGCTGAACGAGAATGCCGGCTTCGGCATCGTGCTCGGCATCGTGTTCCTGGCGGCAGGCGTCTGCTTCAAGCTGGCGGCCGTGCCGTTCCACATGTGGACGCCCGACGTCTACGAAGGCTCGCCGACCCCGGTGACGGCCTTCTTCGCCTCGGCGCCCAAGATGGCCGCCGTGGCGATGACGGTCCGCGTCTTTATCGGCGCCATGCCGGACGTGACGGCGATCTGGCAGCAGATCTTCATCTTCGTCTCGGTGGTGTCGATGGCGCTCGGCTCCTTCGCGGCGATCGGCCAGACCTCGATCAAGCGCCTGATGGCCTACTCGTCGATCGCCAATATCGGCTACGCGCTGATCGGGCTCGCCTGCGGCTCGGAGGAGGGGATCAGCGGGCTCGTCACCTACATGATCATCTACCTCGCGATGACCCTCGGCACCTTCGCGATCATCCTGTCGCTCCGGCGCCGGGACGTGATGTTCGAGAAGATCGAGGACCTGTCGGGCCTGTCGCGCACGCATCCGTGGCTGGCCTTCTGCCTCGCCGCGATGATGTTCTCGCTGGCCGGCATCCCGCCGCTCGCCGGGTTCTTCGCGAAGTTCTACGTCTTCGCCGCGGCCATCAAGGCGGGCCTCGTGACGCTGGCGGTGATCGGCGTCGTGACCAGCGTGGTCGGCGCCTACTACTACCTGCGCGTCGTGCGGATCATGTACTTCGACGAGCCGAAGGAGCCCTACGAGGCGATGGCGCCGGGCCTGCGCGTGGTGCTCGCCCTGTCGAGCGTCGTGGTGGTGCTGTTCTTCCTGCTGCCCGGCCCGCTGGTCGGCGCCGCCGGCCGGGCCGCCAAGTCGCTGTTCTAGGACGGCCTTGAGCTACCGACTCGGGCCCTCGGCGCGCGCCGAGGGCCACCGCCTGCACGTCCACGACACCCTCGGCTCCACCAACACGGAGGCCATGGCGCGCGCGCGCGCGGGCGAGACCGGCCCGCTCTGGGTCGTGACGCACCGCCAGGAGGCGGGCCGCGGCCGGCGCGGCAACAGCTGGGCCTCGCTTCCCGGGAACCTCGCGGCCAGCGTGCTCTGGCCCGTCGCCGGGGTCGCGCCGGACCACCTCGCCGAACTCGGCTTCGTGGCCGGCCTCGCCCTGATCGAGGCGCTGGAGGCGGCCTGCGGCACCCTGCCGGATACCGGATCCGGCGCCGGGGCCCGATCTTTCCGGCTGAAATGGCCGAACGACGTTCTGCTCGGCGGGGCGAAGCTCGCGGGTCTTCTCCTGGAGGCGGAGACGCTGCCCGGCGGCCGGCGCGCCGCCGTCATCGGCTTCGGCGTGAACGTCGCGGCCGCGCCGGACGGCCTCGGGGCCGCGAGCTTGGCGGCGGCGGGTTACGCGCGCGACGCCGAGGCGCTACTGGAACATCTCTCGGACCGGATGGCCGCGCGGGCGCGCGCCTGGGATCGAGGACGGAATTTCGCTGACCTGCGCGCGGCCTGGCTCGCGCGGGCCGCGGGTCTCGGATCGGAGATCGCGGTGCACAGCGGCGGGCACACCCTGCGGGGCGTGTTCGAGACGATCGACGAGGGGGGGCGGCTCGTGATCCTCGCCCCCGATGGGAACCGGCATACCGTGACGGCGGGCGAGGTGCATTTCGGATCGGCCGCGACGGCGGCCTGAGTTTGGACGACGACAGATGGTTAAAGGACAGGAGGAGCTGGTCTTCCTGCCGCTCGGCGGCGTGGGCGAGATCGGGATGAACGCGGCGCTCTACGGGTTCGGTCCGGAGAAGGGCCGGAAGTGGATCATGGTCGATTGCGGCATGGGCTTCGCCGGCGAGGAGCAGATGCCCGGCGTCGACCTGATGTTCCCCGACCTCTCCTTCATCGAGGAGCGGCGCAAGGATCTGCTGGGGATCTTCATCACCCACGCGCACGAGGACCATATCGGGGCGATCTCGGAACTGTGGCCCCGGCTCAAGGCGCCGGTCTACGCGACCCGGTTCGCCAAGAACCTGCTGGAGACCCGGCGCCTCTCCGAGCCCGGCGCCCCGAAGGTCGAGCTGCGGGAGGTGAAGCCCGGCCGGCGCGTGACCGTCGGCCCGTTCGAGCTCGAGTACGTGCCGGTCTCGCACTCCATCCCGGAATCGAACGCCATCGCCATCCGCACGGCGGCCGGTCTCGTCCTCCACACCGGCGACTGGAAGATCGACCCGACCCCGGTGGCCGGCTCCGTGACGTCGCCGGAGGCGTTCACGGCGCTCGGGGACGAGGGCGTTCTCGCGATCGTGTGCGACTCGACCAACGTCGTGCGCGAGGGCTTCTCGCCGAGCGAGAAGACCGTCGCCGAAACCCTGAAGACGCTGATCGCGGACGCGCCGCACCGGGTCGCGGTGACGACCTTCGCGTCGAACGTGGCCCGCATCCGCGCGGTCGCCGAGGCCGCCGCCGCCTGCGGGCGCGAGGTCATCGCGGTCGGCCGCGCCATGGACCGGGTGATCGACGTCGCCCGCGAGTGCGGCTACCTCGACGGCCTGCCCGAGTTCCGCCGCTCGGATTCGTGGAAGAGCCTGCCGCGGGAGCGCGTCGTCGCCCTGCTCACCGGCTCCCAGGGCGAGCCGCGGGCGGCGCTCGCCCGCGTCTCCCGCCGCGACCACCCGGATATCAGCCTCACCGCCGGCGACCAGGTGATCTTCTCCTCGCGCGCCATCCCGGGCAACGAGCGCGATGTCGGATCGATCATCAACGACCTGATCGAGCAGGGCGTCGAGGTGATCACCGACCGCACCGACCTCGTCCACGTCTCCGGCCACCCGCGCCGGGACGAGATGGTCGAGATGTACCGGTGGACCCGCCCGGGCACCGCGATCCCGGTCCACGGCGAGGCCCTGCACCTCGACGAGCATGCCCGCTTCGCCCGGGCGCAGGGCGTGCAGAACGTGGTCAAGGCCCGCAACGGCAGCCTGATCCGCCTGAGCCCCGGCAAGCCCGAGGTGATCGACCACGTGAAGGCCGGCCGCCTGTTCAAGGACGGCGACGTCCTGATCGACGAGAAGGACCGGGCGATCCCGGAGCGGCGCAAGCTGATGCAGGCCGGCCTGGTCTCGGTGGCGATCGCCATCGACGAGGACGGCGTCGTGCTCGGCGAGCCGGCCGTGGACATCATCGGCCTGCCGAACCGCGGCCGGTCCGGGGAGCCGCTGATCGAGACCGTGGTGGACGCGGTCTCCCGCACCCTCTCGGGGATGTCACGGGGCAAGCTGAAGGACTCGGAGAGCGTCGAGAAGACGGTCGACCGGGCCGTGCGCACCGCGGTCAACGAGGTGTGGGGCAAGAAGCCGGCCTGCCACGTGCAGGTGGTGGAGGTGTGAGGCTGGCTGCCGATCGCGAGGCGCTGTAATCTGCAGCGCTTCGAGACAGCTGAAGTCTCTCATCGTCGGCCGGAGAAGACACAGGTTCCCTCTCCCGCGCGGGAGAGGGACAGGGCGAGGGGACAGGTTCGGCAGGAGAGGGCGTATCCCTCCCCCAACCCTCTCCCGCACGGGAGAGGGGCAGGTCGCGTCCGGCCGCACGGGCGGAGCCTTCCCCGCGAACGAACAAAGCTCCCGGACAGGGAGCCAGCGCTGGGGAGGAAACACCATGATCGGCCGTCTCAACCACGTGGCCATCGCCGTGCAGGATCTCGACGCCGCCTGCGCGGTCTATCGCGACACGCTGGGTGCGAAGATCACCGCGCCCCTGCCGCAGCCCGAGCACGGCGTGACGGTCGTGTTCGTCGAGCTGCCGAACAGCAAGATCGAGCTGATGGCCCCCCTGGGCGAGGGCTCGCCGATCGAGTCCTTCGTGGCCCGCAACCCGGGCGGCGGCATCCATCACGTCTGCTACGAGGTCGACGACATCCTGGCCGCCCGCGACAAGCTCAAGGCGCAGGGCGCCCGGGTGCTCGGCACCGGCGAGCCGCGGATCGGCGCCCACGGCAAGCCGGTCCTGTTCCTGCATCCCAAGGACTTCCTGGGCACCCTGGTCGAGCTGGAGCAGGTGTGAGCCGGATGATGACCACGCTCGCCCGCTCGACGCCGATGACGCTGGCCGTCATCGGCGCGATGATCGCCGCCTTCGTGGCGGCGGCGGTGGGCCTGTTCAAGCTGACGGTGGGCGGCGCGATCGCCCTCTACTTCGTGGTCTGGTGGACGCTGCTCTTCGCGGTCCTGCCCCTGCGGAATCAGCCGGAGACGCGGCCCAGCCACGTGGTGCCGGGCCAGGATCCCGGCGCGCCGGCGGCGCCGCGGCTGCGCGAGAAGGCCATCTGGACGACGCTGGTCGCGGGGGCCGCCTTCCTGATCGCCTTGGCGGTGTTCCCGCTGACCGGGCTGTAGGACGGCCGGGAAACCTAGACGGGCGGAGGACCGTCGGGCGCCCCGACACCGCCCAGCCGACGGGTCCCAAGAATAAAAAAAGCAAGGCCCGAGGCCTTGCTTTCAAGCTTCAGTGGCTCGACCTTGAAATATCCCTCGCATTGGCTGCGGGGCGGTCGCTTTTCCTCCCGAGACTCGGACCTTGCGCCACCTCTTCCGGGCGTCGCAAACATCGCCGGACGCTTATAGGAACAACAATTCGTGTTGTCACCGGGTCTGCGAGAAAAATCTGCGCTTTCTTGCCGGCAAATGGGCATACCGCTTCCCGCCTAGGCAGCGGCCTCGCCGCGGCCGGGCCGCCGCCTCCGGTTCGCCGCGATTACGCCCCGCCGTGGTCGCGCAGTGCTTGTAATTTGCGTCTCCGGCGTGTTGTGTGCCGGCGCGCCGCGGCTCCTCCCGGTCGATCCTCTTCCAAGACTCCGAAGACATGCGTCTCTCCCGCTACTTCATGCCGACCTTGCGCGAGACGCCCAAGGAAGCCGAGATCGTCTCGCACCGGCTGATGCTGCGCGCCGGCCTGGTCCGCCAGGAAGCCGCCGGCATCTACGCCTGGCTGCCGCTGGGCCTGCGGGTGCTGGAGCGCGTCTGCGCGGTGATCCGGCGGGAGCAGGACCGGTCCGGCGCCGTCGAGATCCTGATGCCGACGGTGCAGTCCGCCGAGCTGTGGCGGGAATCCGGCCGCTACGACGCCTACGGCAAGGAGATGCTGCGCCTGAAGGACCGGCACGACCGCGAGATGCTCTACGGCCCCACCGCCGAGGAGATGGTCACCGAGATCTTCCGGGCGAGCGTGCGCTCCTACAAGGACCTGCCCAAGAACCTCTACCAGATCTCGTGGAAGTTCCGCGACGAGGTGCGGCCGCGCTTCGGCACGATGCGCTCCCGCGAGTTCCTGATGAAGGACGCCTACTCGTTCGACTTCGACCAGGCCGGCGCCCGCCACGCCTACAACCGGATGTTCGTGGCGTATCTGCGCACCTTCGCGGGCCTCGGCCTGAAGGCGATCCCGATGCGCGCCGATACCGGCCCGATCGGCGGCGACCTGTCCCACGAGTTCATCATCCTGGCGAAGACCGGCGAGAGCGAGGTCTTCTGCGACAAGGCCTATCTCGGCTTCGACATCCCGCCGGCGACCGTCGATTTCGACGACGTCGCCGCCCTGCAGGGCATCGTCGATGCCTGGACCTCGCACTACGCGGCCACCGAGGAGATGCACGAGCCGGCGGCCTTCGCGGAGGTCCCGGAGGACAGCCGCATGGCCGCCCGCGGCATCGAGGTTGGGCACATCTTCTATTTCGGAACGAAGTATTCCGAGCCGATGGGCGCCAAGGTCGCCGGTCCGGACGGGATCGAGCGGCCGGTCCACATGGGCTCCTACGGCATCGGGCCGAGCCGCCTGGTGGCGGCGATCATCGAGGCCAGCCACGACGAGGCCGGGATCATCTGGCCGGACGCGGTCGCGCCGTTCGACGTCGCGCTGATCAACCTCAAGGTCGGGGATTCCGCGACCGAAGCCGCCTGCGCGCAGATCCAGTCCGATCTCGAGGCCGCCGGCCTGTCGGTGCTCTACGACGACCGCGACGAGCGCCCCGGCGCGAAGTTCGCCACCGCCGACCTGATCGGCCTGCCCTGGCAGGTGATCGTCGGGCCCAAGGGCCTGGCGGAGGGCAAGGTCGAGCTGAAGCGGCGTGCCGGCGGCGAGCGCGAGAGCCTCGCGACCGTCGATCTGCTGGCACGCATCCGGCGCGTCTGAGGCGTGCCGATGGCCGCCTCAGCGAAGCTGGACCGGGTTCGGACCTTCGCGGCCTCGCTCGCGGCCTCGTTCCGCCAGGGCACCGCGCCCTTCGCGCCGTTCGAGTGGATCCTCGCCGGCCGCTACCTGCGCGCCCGGCGCCGGGGCGGCGGCGTCTCGGTGGTGGCGTTCTTCTCGGTGCTCGGCATCGCGCTCGGCGTCGCCACGCTGATCATCGTCCTGTCGGTGATGAACGGCTTCCGGGCGGAACTGCTGTCGAAGATCGTCGGCATCAACGGCCACCTGTTCGCGACGCCCATCGACCGGCCGTTCAACGACTGGACCGACCTGTCGGAGCGCCTGTCGAAGGTGGCGGGCGTGCGCGCGGCGGTGCCGCTGGTCGAGGGCCAGGCCTTCGCCTCCTCGCAGTATGGCGGCTCGGGGGTGATCATCCGCGGCGTGCGGGCGGCCGACCTCGACGCGCTGGCGGCCGTCTCCTCGGCGATCCGCGGCGGCACCCTGGAGGGCTTCGACGACGGCACGGGCGTGCTGATCGGGCGGCGGCTCGCCGACACGCTGGGCCTGCAGGCCGGCGACACGATCACGCTGGTCACGCCCAAGGGCTCGTCCACGCCCTTCGGGACGGCGCCGCGCACCAAGAGCTACACCGTCAAGGCGGTCTTCGAAGTCGGCATGACCGAGTTCGACCAGACCTTCGTGTTCATGCCGCTGACCGAGGCCCAGGCCTTCTTCAACAAGGACGGCGACGTGAGCATGATCGAGATCTACGTCGACGATCCCGACCACGTCGGCGACATGCGCGAGCCCCTGGAGATGGCGGCCGAGCGCCCGATCCTGCTCACCGACTGGCGCCAGCGCAACCGGACCTTCTTCGGGGCCCTGGAGGTCGAGCGGAACGTCATGTTCCTGATCCTCAGCCTGATCGTCGTGGTGGCGACGCTCAACATCGTCTCCGGCCTGATCCTGCTGGTGCGCGACAAGTCGAGCGACATCGCCATCCTGCGCACCATGGGGGCGACCCCGGGCACGATCATGCGGGTGTTCCTGATCAACGGTGCGCTGATCGGCGTCGTCGGGACGCTCAGCGGGCTGGGGCTCGGCGTCCTGATCACCCTCAACATCAAGCCGATCCAGCACGTGCTGTTTCCGGGCGCCTGGGACCCCACGGTGCGGTTCCTCGCCGAGATCCCGGCCCAGATGAACCCGAAGGAGATCACTGCCGTGGTGATCACCTCCCTGCTGCTGTCGCTCGCGGCGACGCTGTATCCCTCCTGGCGCGCCGCCCGGCTCGATCCGGTGCAGGCCCTCCGCTACGGCTGACGGGCCCATCCGATGAGCGATTCGAGCCAGACCGCCGGCGACCCGCCGGTGCCGGCCCTGTTCTTCTCCCGCGTCGAGCGGCGCTACGCCCAGGCCGAGGGCGCCTTGGAGATCCTGCGCGGGGCCGATCTCGCGATCTGGCCGGGCGAGCTGGTGGCGCTCGTGGCGCCGTCGGGCGCCGGCAAGTCGACGCTGCTGCACCTCGCCGGCCTGCTGGAGCGGCCCGACGGGGGCGAGATCTACATCGGCGGCCACCCGACCGCCGCGATGGCGGATGCCGAGCGGACCCGCCTGCGGCGCGAGGAGATGGGCTTCGTCTACCAGTTCCACCATCTCCTGCCGGAATTCTCCGCGCTGGAGAACGTGGTGATGCCCCAGCTCATCCGCGGCCTGAAGCGCCCGGAGGCGAAGGCCCGGGCCACGGAGCTCCTCAGCTTCCTGGGCCTCAAGGAGCGGCTGCCGCACCGCCCCGCGGAGCTGTCGGGGGGCGAGCAGCAGCGCGTCGCCATCGCCCGGGCGGTGGCCAACGGCCCGCGCCTCCTCCTCGCCGACGAGCCGACCGGCAACCTCGATCCCGGGACGGCGGGCCACGTCTTCTCGGTCCTGATGGCCCTGGTCCGCGCCTCGGGGCTCGCCGCCCTGGTCGCGACCCACAACCTGGAATTGGCCGCCCGCATGGATCGGCGGGTCACCATCCGGGACGGCCTGATCACGCAGCTCGACTGAGCGGCCCCACATCCGGGCAGAGTGCCCCGTGCGCCGGCGCAGCGACGGCACGCGGCGAACGCCCGCCCACGCGTGCACCGTCGGCCTCGATCAACCACAAGGCGCATCGCTTCGAACCCGCGACGCGACCCGGTCCGCGGGCCTACGCTCCCCGCAAGTGCACGCGATCTTTAATCCGTCGCGCCGCGTGCGGCGCGTCACGCCGCGGAAGACGCCCGCTCCCTACCTTACGATCACGCAAGATAAAACAGAGCCGAACAACCGGCCTGTACTGCGTGATCTCTGGAGCCTGACCATGAAGACCCGTATCGCCGTCGCCGTCACCGCACTTGTCCTTGGCGTCGCTCCGATCTCGTCCGCTCTGGCGGCGAACGGCGCCCGCTGGACAGGCTTCACTCCCTACGAGGTCGAGACCACGGGCGCGCTGGGCCTTGGGGTCCACGACAATCCCAACTATGTCGGCTGCCCGCTGAGCTCGGCCGCCGAGGGCAACGCCGATCAGCAGACCCGGCCGGTGAAGCAGTACGGCCAGACCGCCGGCGGCTACCGCTGCTGATCCGACGGGAGGACGGATGAAGCTGAAAGCGCTCTCCTACGTCATGATCGGCGCCTTCGTGAGCGGCCTGCTCATGACCATCGTCGGTTCGGCCACCACGTTGTTGGGCCAGTGATCGGAGGCGCCGCCCCGTACAGGGCGGCGCCTCCCGCGCGCGCGGCCGGTGCAGTCAGGACGCGCCGGAACCGGCCTCCGCGCTCGTCAGCCGCTCCACGTAATCGCAGGCGTCGCGGATGGCATCGGGGCCTTCCGCCATCCGAGCCCGGGCCGCCGCGCAGGCCCGCGCCACCGCGGGGTCGGCGAGGAGCCGCCCGAGCACGCGCGCCGCGCGCGCGGGCCGGAAGGCGCGGCGGCTCAGGGTGGCGCCCAGATCCCGATCCTTCAGCCGCCGCCCCTCGTCGAAATGGTCGAAGGCCACCGGCACCACGAGCTGCGGGACGCCCGCCGCCAGGGCCTGCGCGACCGTGCCGACGCCGCCGTGATGGACCAGCGCCGCGCTGCGCGGCAGCAGGGCGCTCAGGGGCGCGTAGGGAAGGTGGACGATCCCGGCCGGCAGCGGCTTCGGGATCTGCCCGCCCTGGGGGGCGAGCAGGACGCCGCGCCGGCCCATGCGCCGGCACAGCCGCACCGCGGTGTCGAAGAAGCCGGCGCCCTGGCGCATGGCCGAGCCGTAGGTGAACACGATCGGCGGGTCGCCCGCGTCGAGGAACGCTTCCAGCTCCGGCGGCATGGCCGCCACGTCGCCGAACCGGTCGACCAGCGGGAAGCCGAGCTGCACCGCCTGGCCCGGCCAGTCGGCCTGCGGCTCCGCGTACCAGTCGGGAAACATCAGGAGCATGCCGGTCGGGCTGTTCCACCAGTGCCGCAGCCGGTAGACCGGATCGAGGCCGAGACGCGCCCGCAGGGCGTTCAGCGGCGGCAGCGTGAACGGGCCGACCGCCACCTTGTCGACGCCGAGATTCACGTAGGCCCGCAGGGCGGCCGGCAGCACGCGCGGCAGCGGCAGGCCCGGCAGGCGCGGCGGATCGTACCGGCTCTCGATCAGGAACGGCATGACGTGCAGCGTCGCGGTCGGCAGATCGTAGAGGTCCTGCGCGAGCCGCGCGCCCCAGCCCAGCGGCGAGGCGACCACCCGCAGGTCGACCCCCCGGGCGCGGGTCGCGCCGAGCCACAGGCAGGCCGCCTCGGCGACCTGCAGGGCGTAATCGAACATCGGGCGGAAGCCCTGCTGCGGGTGCCAGAGATCCGGCTGGCGGATCACCGCCTCGTAATCCGCCACCGTACCCAGGGGCTGGAAGGCGAGGCCCGCCCGGCGGGCCATCGCCTCGAACGGGGCCGGGGCCGCGAGCGAGACGCCGTGACCGCGCTTCAGGAGCTCGTGCCCCAGCGCGATGAACGGCAGCACATCGCCATGTGTGCCGACGGCCACGAGGGCGACGTCGAACCGTTCGACCGTCCGGTGCGCGGGAATGGCTTGCTCCTTCGAACCCCCCAGCCGGTGACGAGTTCGTCTCGAAGGCGGGGGCATGCCAGCCCGCCCGATCCGCATCAAGACACTTTTTACCTTATCGGAGAAACGGGACCGCCCTGTGACCCGCGGGCCCTTCCAAAGGAACAAAACATGAACATACTAGGACCGGAACACAGGAGGCAGGTCGATGCTGAAGCGGATGGTCCTGACCGGAATGGTCGAGTTCATGGCGTTCGGGATGCTGTTCGCGGCTTTCGGCGCCTGGGCGATAGCCTTGGCACCGGTTCGTTAGCCGGTTTTTTCCGAAGACCGCCCGGTTCCGTCCGCGGACGGGTTATGCACAGGCGATGGGCCGCCGGACGCCAATTGTCCACAGGGGCGGGCCGAACTGGTGCTTCGGGAGCACGACCGGTGGATATCGTCCTTCGGCGGCCCGGCACACGTCGACTTGAGGCCGGCGAGCGGGGATGCTGCCCGACCCCGGAACAAGGTCGGCCATGCCACGCCAGCTCAAGGAGGTCGGATTCGTCCACCTCCACGTCCACTCGTCCTATTCCCTCCTCGAAGGGGCGCTGAAGGTCGGTTCCCTGATCAAGGCGGCGGTCGCCGACCGGCAGCCGGCCCTGGCGCTCACCGACACCAACAACCTGTTCGGGGCGCTGGAATTCTCCGAGAAGGCGGCCGGGGAGGGCGTCCAGCCGATCGCCGGCGTGCAGCTCTCGGTGGCGTTCGAGGCCGCCGACCCGCATCAGCGCCAGGCACCGACGAGCCACGGCATCGTGCTCCTCGCCCAGGACGAGACCGGCTACGCCAACCTGCTGCGGCTGGCGAGCCGCGCCTATTTCGACACGGCGCTCGGCGAGGCACCGCGCCTGGATGCGGGAGCACTGGCGGGCGCCTCCGAGGGACTGATCGCGCTGACCGGCGGGATGGCGGGCCCCCTCGACGCGGCCTTCCGGGCGGGCCGACCGGAGCTCGCCCTCAACCGTCTGAAGCGCCTAAAAGAGACCTTCGGCGAGGACCGGCTCTACGTGGAGATCCAGCGCCACGGCCTGCCCGAGGAGGGGCGGATCGAGACCGCGCTCCTCGACCTCGCCGGTCGGCACGGCCTCGGGATCGTGGCGACGAACGAGCCCTTCTTCGCCAAGCCGGACGATTACGACGCCCACGACGCGCTGCTCGCCATCGCGGAGGGCCGCCTCGTCTCCGACGACCGCCGCCGCCGGCTGACGCCGACGCACGCCTTCAAGACCCGCGCCGAGATGGCCGAGCTGTTCCGCGACCTGCCGGACGCGCTCCAGGCCACGGTCGAGATCGCCATGCGCTGCGCGGTCCGGGCGCGGACCCGCAAGCCGATCCTGCCGAATTTCGGCGCCGTAGCGGCGGGCGAGACGCCTCCCATGGCGGATGCCCTGGCCGAGGCGTCCGACGCGGGCGCGCAGGCGGTCTCGGCCGACGAGCCGACCGAGCTGCGCCGGCAGGCCGAGGCCGGGCTGGAGCTGCGCCTGAAGCAGCACGGCACGGCGCCGGGCTTCTCCGAGGAGGATTACCGCAAGCGCCTCGCGTTCGAGCTCGACGTCATCGTCAAGATGAAGTTCCCGGGCTACTTCCTGATCGTCTCGGACTTCATCAAGTGGGCCAAGGACCACGACATCCCGGTGGGGCCTGGCCGCGGCTCCGGCGCCGGCTCGCTGGTGGCGTGGTCGCTGCTCATCACCGACCTCGACCCGCTCCGCTTCGGCCTGCTGTTCGAGCGCTTCCTCAACCCCGAGCGCGTCTCGATGCCGGATTTCGACATCGACTTCTGCGTCGAGGGCCGCGAGCGGGTGATCAAGTACGTGCAGCAGCGCTACGGCGAGGGGCAGGTCGGGCAGATCATCACCTTCGGCACGCTGCTCGCCCGCGGCGTGCTGCGCGACGTCGGCCGCGTCCTCGAGATGCCCTACGGGCAGGTCGACAAGCTGACCAAGCTCGTGCCGCAGAACCCGGCCAACCCGGTGACGCTCGCCCAGGCGATCGAGGGCGAGCCCAAGCTCCAGCAGGCCATGGAGGAGGAGCCGGTCGTCGGTCGGCTCATCGACATCGCCAAGAAGCTGGAGGGCCTGCACCGCCACGCCTCGACCCACGCCGCCGGCGTGGTGATCGGCGACCGGCCCCTGGAGGAGCTGGTCCCGCTCTACCGAGACCCGAAGACCGGCATGCGGGTGACCCAGTTCAACATGAAGTGGGTCGAGCAGGCGGGGCTGGTGAAGTTCGACTTCCTGGGCCTCAAGACCCTGACCATGCTGCGCTGCTGCACGGATCTCCTCAAGCAGCGCGGCATCCACATCGACCTCGCCTCGCTGCCGCTCGACGACCCGAACACCTACGGGCCCATGGGCCGGGGCGAGACGGTCGGCGTGTTCCAGGTGGAATCGGCCGGCATGCGCAAGGCGCTCTGCGAGATGCAGGCCGACCGGCTGGAGGACATCATCGCCCTGGTGGCGCTCTACCGGCCGGGCCCGATGGCCAACATCCCGGTCTACTGCGAGCGCAAGCTCGGCCGCGACGCCGGCAACGAGGCGTCCTGGTACCCGGACCCGAAGCTGGAGCCGATGCTGAAGGAAACCTTCGGCATCATCGTCTACCAGGAACAGGTGATGGAGATCGCCAAGGTGCTCGCCGGCTACTCGCTCGGCGAGGCCGACATGCTCCGGCGCGCCATGGGCAAGAAGATCCGCGCCGAGATGGACGCGCAGCGCGACCGGTTCCTGAAGGGCTGCACCGAGCGCGGCCTGACCAAGGCCAAGGCCAACGAGATCTTCGACCTCCTCGCCAAGTTCGCCGATTACGGCTTCAACAAGAGCCACGCGGCGGCCTACGCGCTGCTGACCTACCAGACTGCCTACCTGAAGGCGAACTTCCCGGTCGAGTTCCTGGCCGCCGCCATGACCCTCGACATCGACAACACCGACAAGCTGGCCGAATTCCGCCAGGACGCCCAGCGCCTGAAGATCACGGTCGAGCCGCCCTCGATCAACACCTCGGGCGAGGTGTTCGAGGTGCGCGACGGCAAGATCTTCTACGCGCTGGCCGCCATCAAGGGCGTCGGCCGCGAGGCGGTGCGGGCGCTGGTGGAGGCCCGCGGCGACCGGCCGTTCAAGGACCTCGCCTGCCTCGCCCGCCGGTTGAACCCCCGGATGATCAACAAGCGCACCCTGGAGAGCCTGGTCCAGGCCGGGGCGCTCGACTGCATCGAGCCGGACCGGGCGCGCGCCTTCGCGGCGGTCGAGCCGATGATGAAGCTCGCCGCCAGCGCGGCGGAAGCCGAGACCGCCGGCGTCACCGACATGTTCGGCGGCGTGGTGGCGGACGACGTGTCCCTGCGTATCCCGCCCCACGAGATCTGGCCGATGGCCGACACGCTGAAGCGCGAGTACGCGGCGATCGGCTTCTTCATCTCGGGCCATCCGCTCGACGAGTACGGCGACCTTCTCGACAAGCTGCGGGTGCAGAGCTGGACGGATTTCTGCCGCGCGGTCCGGGCCGGGACCTCGAGCGTCGGCCGGGTCGCGGCCTCGGTGCTCGACCGGGCGGAGCGGCGGACCAAGACCGGCAACAAGATGGGTATCGTCACCCTGTCGGACCGGACCGCGCATTTCGAGGCGATCATCTTCTCCGAGGGCCTCGGCCAGTACCGCGACATCCTCGAGCCGGGCCGCCCGCTCGTCCTTCAGCTTCAGGCCAACCTGGAGGGCGAGGACGTGCGCGCCCGCATCCTCACCGCGGAACCCCTGGACCAGGCGGTCGCCCGCCACCAGAAGGGCATCCGCATCCATCTGAGCGACCCGCGCGGCGTCGCCCCCGTGCAGCAGCGCCTGTCCATGCGGGGCGAGAGCGAGGTCTCGCTGATCCTCAAGCTCGACGGCGGCGAGCGCGAGGTGGAGATCCGGCTGCCCGGAAAATTCCAGGCGAGTCCGGCGCTCGCCGGCCAGCTCCGGACCGTGCCGGGTGTGGTGCAGGTGGAGGTGAGCTAGCCTCCCCCGGCGAGCGGAAGACCGTCCCGTCATTCCGGGGCTCGCCTCGGGCGACCCCCGGAATGACGGCGCGGATGCCTGACCGAGAACACTCGCGAAACCCGACCGGTTGGACCTCGGCGCACCCTGCGACGAGGATCCATGGACCAGCCCCGTCCGAAACCCGACACCGACGACCCGGACAGGCCACGCGGCCGTGGCAGCCTCCTCCACGCCCTCGGTACCGGGGTGATCACCGGCGCCGCCGACGACGACCCCTCCGCCATCGGCACCTATGCGAGCGCCGGCGCCCGGTACGGCCTCGGGTTCCTGTGGATCGCGCCGGTCGTCCTGCCGATGATGGTCGTGGTCGTCTACCTCTCTGCCAAGCTCGGGCAGGTCTACGGCAAGGGCCTGTTCGCCATCGTGCGCGACCGCTACCCGCGCTGGGTCCTCTACCCGCTCGTGGCCGGCGCCTTCGGGGGCAACGTCATCGAGGCGGCGGCCAATCTCGGCGGGATCGGCGCGGCCCTCAACCTGCTGGTCCCGGTCCCGATCCCCGCCATCGTGGTCGGCGCCGCCGCGGCGATCCTGAGCCTGCAGATCTTCGGCTCCTACGCGCTCCTGCGGGACATCTTCCGCTGGCTGGCGCTCGCCCTGTTCGCCTACGTGGCGGCCGCGATCCTGGCCCGTCCCGACCCCGCCGAGATCCTGCGCGGCACCCTCGTGCCGCAGGTCCGGTTCGATGCCGACTTCCTGGCGATGATCGTCGCCTGCATCGGCACCTCGCTCTCGGCCTACATCTACACGTGGCAGTCGAACCAGGAGGTCGAGGAGGAGATCGCCCTGGGACGGCGCACGCTGCGGCAGCGCAAGGGTGCGACCGATGCCGAGCTGCGCAAGACCCGCCGGGACGTGATGATCGGGATGCTGTTCTCGAACATCATCCTCTACTTCATCGTCCTGTCCACGGGCGCGACGCTGCATCAGGCGGGGCAGACCGAGATCGAGAGCGCCGCCCAGGCCGCGGCCGCCCTGGAGCCCCTGGCGGGGGCAGGGGCCAAGTACCTGTTCGCCCTCGGGGTCGTCGGCGTCGGCTTCCTGGCGGTGCCGGTGATGACCACGGGGGCGGCCTACGACCTCGTGCAGGGGATCGGCCGGACGGGCAGCCTGCACGCCCGTCCGAGCGAGGCCAAGCTGTTCTACGGCACGATCGCGGCCGTGACCGTGCTGGCGGTGGGTCTGAACTTTCTCGGCTTCAACCCGATGCGGGCGCTCGTCTGGTCCGGCATCGTGCAGGGCTTCTCGGTGCCGCCGCTCCTGCTCCTCATGATGCTGATGACCAACGACCGGGCCGTGATGGGCGGCCGCGTCAATGGCCGCGTGACCAACGGGCTCGGATGGCTGACCACCGCGGCGACCTTCCTCGCCACGCTCTGCCTGGTCGGGACATGGGTCCTGTGAGGCGCCGGCCGGGCCGCCTCAGAACGGCGCCGCGAGGCAGCCGTCGAGGGCCGCCTTCAGGGCGGCGGCGTCGGCCTCCGCGACCGTGAACGTCGCCGTCAGGGCGGGGTCTCCCGGGCGCGGGCTCGCCTGTGTCCAGGTCAGCTTGGTCCCGGGCTGGGCGAGGGCCAGGGCCACCCCGCGCAGCGGATCCTCGCCCCGGCGCGCGCCCGTCACCGTCAGCGTGAAGCCCGCCTCCGGCCCGGTCGCGGCGCCCCGGACCGGCATGCGCACGGAGCGCACGCTGCCGTCACTGGAAACCAGGATCCCGGTGAGGGGCTTCTCGCTGTCGGCCCCTTCGAGGCCCGCGAAGTCGAAGCGCGGCGCCAGCTCGGCGAAGCGCGGCACGGTCATCGCGGCGGACAGGCCGGTGCCGCCCGGATCGCAGGCGACGTGCAGGGTCGCCGGCCGCCGGTCCGCCTCGAGGGTCGCGGTGCCGGTCAGGTCCGCGCTGCCGCCGGGCGCCCGGGCGCTCCCGGCCAGCAGCGGCGTCCGGCCGGTGAGGATGTCGGACAGGCTGTCCCCGCGGCTCAGCGGTCCGGCCAGGAGAGCAACGGCGGCGATGACGACCACCGCCAGGGCCACGCCGATCCGGAGCCGCATCCTATCCTCCGCCTGTGGACATCACGGGCCGGCGGCATAGACGATCGCGGCCGCATCGCAACCCTTCGTTCACCACGTCCGCAGGGAATCGGCTGGCCGCGCGCCCGCGTGCACTGCAGCAACTCCGTAAAAACCGATCGTTCCTATGCACCGACGCTCAAGCCTGAGCGTCGCCATGCGCACGAAGATCCTGCTCGTCCTCACCCTCCTCGTCTACGTCACCACCGGCCGTGCCCCCGGCATCCGGGAGCCGCGCAACCCGGACGCGGAGCACGGCGGCGGGCGGGTCGTGGTCGCGACCAAGCGGGCCTGGATCTGAGCCGCCGGCATCCGGTCGTCGCCCTCGGTCCACGCGTTCGGTCGACGCGTTCGGCTCCGTCCGCGCGCGAGGCGCGGAGGACCGGGGATCACGCTCCCGGCGCGCAGGCCCTGAGCCGCGCGGCCACCAGGGCCTGGAGGCTCCAGAGGTGGCGGTCGCGGATCCCGAGGCGCTCGCAGGCCTCCACGGTCCGGAACAGGTACTCGGCGCTCGGCCCCTTGTGGCCGCAGGCCGCGGCGATCTTCTCGGCGATCTCCGCATCCGAGAGGCGGCCGGCGTAGCGGTCGCTGGCGCGGTTGGCCAGGAAGGTCAGGGCCGAGACGGTCCCGGCCTCCGTGGCGACCGGCAGCCAGCGGGCGACGTAGCCGCGGCCGCGCATCTCGCGGCGCCAGACCGGCATCAGCGCCTCGCGGATCTCCATGCCGGGCAGGCGGAAGGCCACGCCCCGGCACAGGCCGCCGCGGTCCAGCGCCAGCACGAAGCCCGGCCGGTCCGGCGTCCCGCGGAACCGGCGCTGAAGCAGGCAGAACCGGCGATGGAAGCCGCGCACGGTCCCGATCCGGCGCTCGGCGACGGGAAATTCCGGATTCCACATCAGCGAGCCGTAGGCGAAGACCCAGAGGTCGCTGCCCTCGCGCCCGGCGACGATCGCGTCGAGCCCGGGGCGCAGCTCCGCGTCCGAGAGAACCTCGAGGGCGCTCGGGTCGTCGGGGATCGGGACGGAATGGGCGCGGGCGATCAGGTCGAGGCTGAGGTCGAGGGTGCGGGCGGGCGCGGCGGGCATGGGCCCTCAACGCCCGGGCCTCACGGCTTGTTGCCCAGCGCGTCGAGTTCGGGGAAGGGTCGGGTGCGGTGCCCGGCGCAGACCTCGTCGTCGTCGAGCACTGAGAGCCGGTCGTTGTCGTCGAGCAGCGCCACCCTCGGCCGCTCGGGCTTGCCGAAGGTCCGCCCGTACATCCGGCCCGACACGCAGTAGATCACCCGGCCGCCGTCCGCGATCGGCCCGGCGATCCGGCTGCCCGCGAACCGGACGGGCAGCAGGGACACCGCGCCGAACTCGACCTGCCTCAGGGCCAGGGCGGCGATGCGCCGGAGGAGGGCCGGGGAGGGGACAGACTCGGCGGCGGGCCTCGATGCCCGCGGCGCGGCCTGCGCACCGGCGGCGAGGAGGACCATCAGGGCGGCGAGGGCGGCGCGGCGCGGCATCGGTCATCACTACCCGGCCAAGGCTGCCTGGGGCTGGGCACCGCGCGGGGCAGCGCCGACCGCCGCGGCTCCCTATATGAGAGGCAGGCGCGGAGCGCACCGCTCACCCGATCTCTCACACGAAGACGCGACGTTCGATGCAGTGGACCGACGACGCCCTGGTGCTCGGCCTGCGCCGGCACGGGGAGACCGGCGTCATCCTCGAGGCCATGACCGAGGCCCACGGGCGGCACCTCGGCCTCGTGCACGGCGGGCGCTCGCGCCGGATGCAGCCCGTTCTGCAGGCCGGGAACCGCGTCCGCCTGACGTGGCGGGCGCGCCTCGACGACGGCCTCGGCTCCTACGCGGTGGAACCCCTCGAGTCGCAGCTCTCGCGGCTGATCGGGTCGAGCCTCGCCCTCTACGGCATGAACCACATGGCCGCCCTGCTGCGTCTCCTCCCCGAGCGCGACCCGCATCCGGCGCTCTACGAGGCGGCGGGGATTCTGGTCGAGCACCTCGACGACCCCGCCGTCGCCCCGCCTCTGATGGTGCGGTTCGAGCTGGCGATCCTGTCGGAGCTCGGCTTCGGCCTCGACCTGACCGCCTGCGCGGCCACCGGCGGCAACGACGCCCTGGCCTACGTGTCGCCGAAGAGCGGCCGGGCGGTCAGCGCCTCGGCCGGCGAGCCCTACCGGGACCGCCTGCTGGCGCTCCCGACCTTCCTGCACGCGGGCGGGTCCCCCGGTCCCGACGGCGTTGCCCAAGGGTTTACCTTGACGGGATACTTCCTCGACCGGCACGTCTGGGGTCCGCGCGGCCTCGGGCCGCCCGAGGAGCGGGCGCGATTCGTTGCGCTCGGCCGCGAGGCCGGGTAATGTTCGCGTTCTGTTCTAGAAACGCCCGGGCTTGAGCGCCGCTCGACCCGGGACGAACAAACCCGTCATTCCGGGGCCGCGGAGCGGAGCCCGGAATCCAGACGCGCACGCGGCCCGGCAGGATCGTCCGTCTCCTCCGGCAGGGCAGGCGGGTCTGGATTCCGGGCTCGCCTCCGGCGCCCCGGAATGACGGATTGCTGCATGAGGTGGCGCCGCCGTTCGGCGGCCCCGCCCTGAGACAGGAGCCGTCATGGGCCAGCCCTTCGAGCCGCCGTCCGGCGACGGGATCGAGAGCGTCGAGCTGAAATCCGCGCTGGAGGAGCGCTACCTCGCCTACGCGCTCTCCACGATCATGCACCGGGCCCTGCCGGACGCCCGCGACGGGTTGAAGCCCGTGCACCGGCGCATTCTGTACGGGATGCGGCTGCTCCGGCTCGACCCGACCACCGCGCACAAGAAATGCGCCAAGATCGTCGGCGACGTGATGGGCGATTTCCACCCGCACGGCGACCAGGCGATCTACGACGCGCTGGTGCGGCTCTCCCAGGACTTCGCCCAGCGCTACCCGCTGGTCGACGGCCAGGGCAACTTCGGCAACATCGACGGCGATGGCCCGGCCGCCTACCGCTACACCGAGGCGCGGCTCACCGAGGTCGCGCGCCTCCTGCTCGACGGGATCGACGAGGACACGGTCGATTTCCGCCCCTCCTACAACGGCGAGAAGGAGGAGCCGGTCGTCCTGCCGGCGGCCTTCCCGAACCTGCTGGCCAACGGCAGCCAGGGCATCGCGGTCGGCATGGCGACCTCGATCCCGCCGCACAACGCCGCCGAGCTGTGCGACGCGGCGCTCTACCTGATCAACCATCCCGAGGCGACCTCGGGTCAGCTCGCCAAGTTCGTCCAGGGGCCGGATTTCCCGACCGGCGGCATCCTGATCGACTCGGCCGAGTCGGTCGCCGAGGCCTACCGGACCGGCCGCGGCGCCTTCCGGGTCCGGGCCCGCTGGGCCAAGGAGGATCTCGGCCGCGGCACGTGGAACATCGTCGTCACCGAGATTCCCTACGGCATCCCGAAGGGCCGGCTGATCGAGAAGATGGCCGAGCTGCTGCAGGAGAAGAAGCTGCCGCTCCTCGCCGACGTGCGCGACGAATCGGCCGAGGACGTGCGCATCGTGCTGGAGCCGCGCTCGCGCACGGTCGATCCCGTGATCCTGATGGAATCTTTGTTCCGGCTGACCGAGCTGGAGGCCCGGATTCCGCTCAACCTCAACGTCCTGGTCGGCGGCCTCGTGCCGAAGGTGATCGGGCTCGCCGAGTGCCTGCGCGAATGGGTCGACCACCGCCGCGTGGTGCTGCAGCGCCGCTCGCGCTACCGCCTCGGCCAGATCGACCGGCGCCTTGAGATCCTGGGCGGCCTGCTCATCGTCTATCTCGACCTCGACGAGGTGATCCGCATCATCCGCGAGGAGGACGAGCCGAAGGCCGCCCTCATGGCCCGGTTCGAGCTGACCGAGATCCAGGCCAACGCGATCCTCGACACCCGCCTGCGCTCCCTGCGGAAGCTCGAAGAGATGGAGCTGAAGCGCGAGTTCGACGCGCTCACCGCCGAGAAGGCCGAGATCGACGCCCTGCTCGCCTCCGAGCCGGCGCAGTGGAAGGCGATCCAGGCGCAGATCCGCGCCGTGAAGAAGACCTTCGGGCCCGAGACCAAGCTGGGCAAGCGCCGCACGACGCTCGCGAGCCCGCCGGATGTCGGCGGCATCGACTTCACGGCGGCGCTGGTCGAGCGCGAGCCCATCACCGTGATCGTCTCGACCAAGGGCTGGATCCGGGCACTCAAGGGCCACGTGGCGGACCTCTCCGGCGTGGCGTTCAAGGGCGACGACACCCTGAAGATCGCCTTCCCGACCGAGACCACGCAGAAGATCCTGCTGCTCGCCACCAACGGCAAGGTGTTCACGCTGGAGGCCTCGAAGCTGCCGGGCGGGCGCGGCTTCGGCGACCCGGTGCGGCTGATGGCCGACCTCGACGACGGCACCGAGATCGTGGCGGCGCTGCCCTACCGGCCGGAGACCAAGCTGCTGATCGCGGGCTCCGACGGGCGCGGCTTCCTGGCGCCCGCGGACGCGCTGGTGGCCAACACCCGCAAGGGCAAGAACGTGCTGGGTCTCGACGGCGACGCCAAAGCGGCCGTGCTGGTGCCGGCGGACGGCGACCACGTCGCGGTGGTGAACACCGAGAAGCTGCTCCTGATCTTCCCGGTCTCCGAGGTGGCGGAACTCGCCCGCGGCAAGGGCGTGCGGCTCCAGCGCTGCCGCAGCGGAAGCCTCCTCGACGCGCACGTCTTCAAGCTGGCGGACGGCCTGCCCTGGCAGGACGGCTCGGCCGAAGGCCGGCTCGCCAACGTCTCGGTGCTGGAGAAGTGGCTCGGCCACCGCGCCGAGGTCGGGCTGATGATGGCGCGCAGCTTCCCGAAATTCGAGCGGTTCGGGCGTTGAGGGAGGCCGGGGGCGCTCCAGTGCCCCCCTCGGCCTGAGGTGCCGGTGCTCGCTGGACCCCTCCTTCTGGACGGCTCCACCGCAGCTCAGGACGAGGGCGCGGTCGGGCGCGGTCTCCGCGTTGCGGAGGCCGCTGTCCTCAATGCGCCCGCTGGGCGAGCCAGAGCGCGCCGAAGGCCAGCACGCCGCCACCGAGCGGAACCGCGAGCAGGAGGAGAAGCTGGGCTGTCGTCATGGCCGAAGGTTCCGCAATGCGTGCCTCACGGCCCAATGTATGGCGCCACTCATGATCCAGCAAACGACCATGGCGATGAGCACGGGCGCGAAGTGCGGACGATCCGACAGAGCGGTCGAGATGAACGGCGCGAAACCGCCGACGGCGAAGATCGCGACGGCGAGGCCGTTGGCGTAGGTCGCCGAGAACTTGATCCGCTCGTTCGCCACGAGCGTGTCGCGCGCTTCGCTCTCCGCTTCCGACATCGAACCAGAGCCCCCGGCCGGCCGCGAGCTTAGCCGATACCGGCGACGCGGACCATGAGCCTGCCGGCCGCCTCACCGCCCCGTCACGGTCGCCTCGTCCGCCGCCCAGAGGTGCTGTGCCGCGTAGGCCCGGAACGGGCGCCACGCCTCCGCCCGGGCCAGGAGCTCCGCCGGGCTCGGCCGCCCGGTGCCGGTCTCCAGCGCCCGCAGCAGCCCGACATCGCCCACCGGCAGGGCGTCGGGCAGCTTGAGCGCCCGCATGGCGATGTACTGCGCGGTCCACGGCCCGATCCCGCGGATCGCCGTGAAGCGGAGCAGAGCGGCCTCCAGCGACTCGGCCGGGGCGAACAGGTCCGGGTCGGCCAGCGCCGCCGCGGCGAGCGCCCGGATCGCCGCGCCGCGGGCGCGGGGCATGTTGAGCGCCCGGGCGACATCCGCCTCGACCAGATCCGCCGGCGCCGGGAAGACGTGGGTCAGGCCGCCCGACGGCTCCGCCAGCGGCGTCCCGAACGCCGCCACCAGCTTGCCCGCGAGGCCGATCGCGGCCGCCACCGACACCTGCTGGCCGAGGATCGCCCGGCAGCCGGTCTCGAATGGGTCCCACGCCCCCGGCAGGCGCAAACCCGGCCGCGCGGCCACGAGCGGGGCCAGGATCGGGTCCCCGGCGAGGCAGGCCGCGACGGCGCGGGGATCGGCGTCGCAGTCGAACAGGCGGCACAGGCGCCCGGCGACCGCTTCGGCGTGCCCGGCCTCGACGCCGCGGAGCGTGACGCGCAGGCCGTCCGCGCCGGGGGCCACCGTCAGGAGGCCGTGCCGCCCCGCGACGCTGACGGTACGCGCGTAGGCCGCCGCGGGATCCGTCGCCTCGACGCCCGGGATCGCCCGCTTGGCCAGGAAGGCGCGGATCGCCCCCCAGTCGTAGGGCGGCCGGACGGGCAGGCAGAGCTCGATCGCCTCCGCAAACACGAAGGGCGGCCTCTCGGCCGCCCCGCTGGTCGCGTCTCCGGACAGGTGATCCCGCCTCAGCCGCGCTGGTCGACCGGCACGTAGTCGCGCTGGGTCGGACCGACGTAGAGCTGGCGCGGACGGCCGATCTTCTGCGACGGGTCCTCGATCATCTCGGCCCACTGGGCGATCCAGCCGACCGTGCGGGCCACGGCGAACAGCACGGTGAACATGTCGGTCGGGAAGCCCATCGCCTTGAGGGTGATGCCCGAGTAGAAATCGATGTTCGGGTAGAGCTTCTTCTCGATGAAGTACTCGTCCTTGAGGGCGATCTGCTCCAGCTCCATGGCGACGTGCAGCAGCGGATCGTCGGTCTTCCCGAGCTCCTTCAGCACCTGGTGGGTGGTGCTCTGCATGATCCGGGCGCGCGGGTCGTAGTTCTTGTAGACCCGGTGGCCGAAGCCCATCAGGCGGAACGGGTCGTTCTTGTCCTTGGCCTTGGCGACGTACTTGCCGACGTTCTCCGGAGTGCCGATCTCCATCAGCATCTTCAGCGCCGCCTCGTTGGCGCCGCCATGGGCCGGGCCCCACAGGCAGGCGATGCCGGCCGCGATGCAGGCGAAGGGATTGGCGCCCGAAGAGCCGGCGAGCCGCACCGTCGAGGTCGAGGCGTTCTGCTCGTGGTCGGCGTGCAGGATGAAGATCTTGTCGAGCGCGCGGGCGAAGACCGGGTTCACCTCGTACTCCTCGCACGGCACCGCGTAGCACATGCGCAGGAAGTTCGACGTGTAGTCGAGGTCGTTCTTCGGATACACGAACGGCTGACCGATCGAGTACTTGTAGGCCATCGCGGCGAGCGTCGGCATCTTGGCGATCATGCGGATCGACGCGATCAGCCGCTGGCTCTCGTCCGTGATGTCGGTGGAGTCGTGGTAGAAGGCCGAGAGGGCGCCCACCGAGGCGACCATGACGGCCATCGGGTGCGCGTCGCGGCGGAAGCCGGTGAAGAACCGGTTCATCTGGTCGTGCACCATGGTGTGGCGCGTGACCCGGTACTCGAAATCGGCCCGCTGGGCGGCGGTCGGCAGGGCGCCGAACAGCATCAGGTAGCAGGTCTCGAGGAAGTCGCCCTTCTCGGCGAGCTGCTCGATCGGGTAGCCGCGGTACAGCAGCACGCCCTCGTCGCCGTCGATGTAGGTGATCTTCGACTCGCAGGAGGCCGTCGAGGTGAAGCCCGGGTCGAAGGTGAAGGCGCCGGTCTGGGCGTAGAGCTTGCCGATATCGATCACGTCCGGCCCGATCGTGCCGGATTTCACCGGCAGTTCGATCGACTTGCCGTCCACGGTGATGGTGCTGGGTGCGCTCATGGATCGTGGACCCTTCTCTGGCGACGTGGCGGATGCCGGCCTCGGGCTGCCCGAGTCGGTCCCGGGGGCCTGAGCACACGCATTATGCTGCGGGTGCTCACAGCCATGGGTTACCCAAACGGCAGTGCAGCAGCAACGGGGTCGGTGACAACCCGCCCCCGACGCCAAGCGAATTCCGCCAACTGAATTCCACCCAACGCAATCCGGGCCGGGGCCCGCAGTTCCCGGTCCGCGCGCGGCAGTCTCAGCCCTGCGGCGCCTGATCCCCGAGGCGCGCCAGGGTTTCCTCCCGGCCGAGCACCGCCATCACGTCGAACAGGGGCGGGGAGGTGGTGCGGCCGGTCAGCGCCGCGCGCAGGGGCTGGGCGACCTGTCCGAGCTTGCAGCCGGCCGATTCCGCGTACTGGCGCACCGCGCCCTCGGTGGAGGCCGCGCTCCAGTCGGGCAGCGCCTCGAGCAACGGCCGCACGCCGGCGAGGCGGCCGCGCCCCTCGTCGGAGAGGAGGGCGCGGGCCTTGTCGTCCAGTGCCAGGGGCCGCTGGGCGTAGAGGTAGTAGGCGCTGTCGAGGAGCTCGATCAGCGTCTTGGCCCGCTCCTTCAGGCCTGGCATGGCTTGGATCAGCTTGTCCTTGAGGTCGGGCTGCAGCGGCGCCGACAGGCCGCGCTCCGGCCCGACATTCGGAAGGATGGTCTCGATCGCCGCGACGAGATCGGCATCGGCGCTGGTGCGGATGTAGAGGCCGTTGAGGTTGGCGAGCTTGGCGAAGTCGAACCGCGCCGCGGAGCGACCGACCGCCCCGAGGTCGAAGGCCGCGATCATCTCGTCCGTGGAGAAGACCTCCTGGTCGCCGTGGCTCCAGCCCAGTCGCACGAGGTAGTTGCGCAGGGCCGCCGGCAGGTAGCCGAGATCGCGATAGGCCTCGACGCCGAGCGCGCCGTGGCGCTTCGAGAGCTTGGCCCCGTCCGCCCCGTGGATCAGCGGGATATGGGCCATCCGGGGGATGTCCCAGCCCAGGGCGGAGAAGATCTGGCTCTGGCGCGCCGCGTTGGTGAGGTGGTCGTCGCCGCGGATGATCTGCGTGACGCCCATGTCGTGGTCGTCGACCACGACGGCGAGCATGTAGGTCGGCGTCCCGTCCGAGCGCAGCAGGACGAGGTCGTCGAGGTCCTTGTTGGCCCAGGTGACCCGGCCCTGGACGGCGTCCTCGACGACGGTCTCGCCCTCGATCGGCGCGCGCAGGCGGATCACCGGCTTGCCCCCGGCGGGCGCCTCGGACGGGTCGCGGTCGCGCCAGCGGCCGTCGTAGCGCGGGGCGCGCCCCTCCGCGCGGGCGGTCTCGCGCATCTGCGCGAGTTCCTCGGCGGTGGCGTAGCAGTGATAGGCGCGGCCCGCGGCCAGCAGCTCCTCGGCCACGGCGCGGTGGCGCTCGGCGCGGGCGAACTGGAAGACCACGTCGCCGTCCCAGTCGAGGCCGAGCCAGGACAGGCCGTCGAGGATCGCGTCGATCGCGCCCTTGGTGGAGCGCTCCCGGTCGGTATCCTCGATGCGCAGCAGCATCTTCCCGCCGGTGTGGCGGGCGTAGAGCCAGTTGAACAAAGCCGTGCGGGCCCCGCCGATGTGCAGGTAGCCGGTGGGCGAGGGGGCGAAGCGCGTGACGACGGCTGAGGACATCGGTCCGGTATGTTCCGGGGCTGGTCGCGGACGGAGCGCGACGGACGGCGAAGGGGCGGCGGAGCGGCGAGGGGCTCGACAGGGCGCCCGTAGCACGAAGAGCCGGCTGTAGCACGGGCCGGCGGATGCGTTAAGAATCGCCCGCAGAATCGCTCGGCCCCGACGACAGGTCGCGCGGAGCGGGGCGGCGGCGATGCGGCGGATCGGCGCGAGGCGGGCGGGCGGCGCGGTGGCGCTGATCGGCCCGCGCGTCCGAGCCCTCCCGCCCGCCCTACCGGCGCTCCGCGGCTGGGTCGCCGCCGGTCTCGCCCGCGAGGCCGAGCAGCGCCGGCTGTTCCCCTGGCTGGCAGTGGCCTTCGGCGGCGGGATCCTGGTCTACTTCGCGGCGGCCGACGGCGCGCCGAGCCTGGCCGCGCCCCTGATCGCGGCCGCCTTCGCGCTGGCGCCGGTTCCCGTCCTCGGCGCGCGGCCGGCGGCCCTGGCGGCGGCGCTCGCGGTGGCGGCCGCGCTCCTCGGCTTCGCGGCGGCGACCTGGCGGGTCACGCAGGTCGCCGCGCCGATCCTGACGCGCACCACGATCGGTCCGCTCGTCGGAACGGTCGAGGCCCTGGACGAGCGCGAGGTCGGCGCCCGGCTGGTGATCCGGGTGGAGAGCTTCGCCGGCCTCGCGCCCGAGGCGCGGCCCGCCCGGGTGCGGGTCTCGTTCCGCAAGACGCCGATCCCGCGCCCCGGGGACGTCGTCGCCGCCACGGCGCGGCTGCTGCCGCCCCCGGAGGCGGCCCGGCCCGGCGGCTACGACTTCGCCCGGGACGCCTACTTCCAGGGGATCGGCGCGGTGGGCTCGCTGGTCGGCGCGGTCACCGTCCGGGCGCCGTCCGAGCCGCCGCCGCTGGGCCTGCGGCTCGCCGCGGCACTGGACGCGGCCCGCAACGGGCTCACGCGCCGGATCGCGGAGGCCGCCGGCGGCCAGGCGGGCGCGGTGGCGGCGGCCCTGGTGACCGGCAAGCGCGGCCTCATCGGACCGGCGACCAACGACGCGCTCCGCGCCGCGGGCATCTACCACGTGGTGTCGATCTCGGGCCTCCACATGGTGCTGGCCGCCGGCGTGGTGTTCTGGCTGGTGCGGGCGGTCCTCGCCACGGTGCCGCTCTGCGCGCTCCTCTGGCCGATCAAGAAGATCGCGGCCGGCTTCGCCATGGTCGGCGTCACCGCCTACTGCGCCTTCTCGGGCTGGGACATCGCGGCCGAGCGCTCGCTGATCATGACCCTGATCATGCTGGGCGCGATCCTGGTGGACCGGCCGGCCCTGTCGATGCGCAACCTCGCCCTCGCGGCGCTGATCGCCCTGGCCCGGGAGCCGGAGGGCCTGCTCGGCCCGAGCTTCCAGATGTCCTTCGGCGCCGTGGCCGGGCTGATCGCCTGCGCCCGGCTGATCGACGGGCGGCTGTTCGTGCGCCCCGGGGCCGGGCGGATCGGCCGCCTCGTCGGCACCGGCCTCTCGGCGGTCACCGGGACCCTGGCCACGACCCTTGTGGCGCAGGTCGCGACCGCGCCCTTCGCCACCTACCACTTCCAGACGGTCCAGCCCTTCGGGCTCGTCGGCAACGCCCTGACTCTGCCGCTCGTCTCCCTGGCGGTGATGCCCGCCGCGGTGATCGGCTGCCTCGCCTATCCCTTCGCCCTCGACCGGCCGGTCTGGTGGCTGATGGGGCGGGCGGTGGCCGGCATGCTGGCGATCTCGGACTGGATCGCCGGGTTCGAGCGGGCGAGCCTGGTGCTGCCGGCCTTCGGCGCCGCGGCGCTGACCCTGCTGACCGCGGGCCTGCTGCTGGCGACGCTGCCGGCCTCCCGCCTGCGCTGGCTCGCCGTGCCGCCGGTCCTGCTCGGCCTCGGCCTCGCGGCCCGGCCCGACCGCTACGACCTCTACGTCGACCGGCAGGGCGCGGGAGCGGCGGTGCGGGGTCCGGACGGGCGGCTCGCGGCCCTCGGAAGCCCCTCCGGCTTCGTCCTCGAGCAGTGGCTGAAGGCGGACGGTGACGGGCGGCGGCCCGCGGCGCTCATCGTCCGGTCGGGCAGCGGGCGCTGCGACCGGCTCGGCTGCACCGCCCGGCTGCCGGACGGGCGGGCGGTCGCCCTCGTCCGGGACAGGCGGGCCTTCCCGGAGGACTGCGCCCGCGCCGCGGTGCTGATCACCTTCCTCGCGGCGCCGCCGACCTGCACGGGCCCCCTGGTGATCGATCGGCAAGTCCTCGCCGCCCGCGGGGCCGTGGCCCTCCGGACCGACGGCGACGGCTTCGCCGCGCGCTTCGCCCGGGACGACGGGCGCGCCGTGCCCTGGCGGCCGGCCCCGGGACGCGATCCGGGACGCGATCCGGGACCGCCGCGGCCGGTCACCGCGGAGCCGGGCGACCGCGCCGCGGAGGACGGGGCCGCCGCGCCGGGCGGAGACCTCGCTCCCGGCGACGCGCCGGCCGAGCCGCTTCAGTAGCGGCGGACGAGGCTGACGAGGCGGCCCTGGATCCGGACCCGGTCGGGCCCGAGCACGCGGGTCTCGTAGGCCGGGTTGGCGGCCTCCAGGGCGATCGAGGAGCCGCGGCGGCGCAGGCGCTTGAGCGTCGCCTCCTCGTCGTCGATCAGCGCCACGATGATGTCGCCGGTATTGGCGGTGTCCTGCTTGCGGATGACCACGAGGTCGCCGTCCAGGATCCCGGCCTCGACCATCGAGTCGCCGCGCACCTCGAGGGCGTAGTGCTCGCCGCCGGCCACGAAGTCCGGCGACAGGGTGATGGCGTGGCTCTGGTTCTGGATCGCCGAGACGGGCGTACCGGCCGCGATCCGGCCCATGACGGGGATCGAGATGGCCCGGCCGGACTCTTCGATCATCCGCGTGCTCGCCGGGGCCGGCGGCTGCTTGGACTTGCCGCCCTCGACCACGCTCGGCGTGAAGCGGCGCGGCTCGGCGGGGGTCTGGGGCGCCGGCGCGGCCTGCGTCAGGCTCTCGGGGATGCGGATCACCTCGATGGCGCGCGCCCGATTCGGCAGGCGCCGGAGAAAGCCGCGCTCCTCCAGCGCCGTGATCAGCCGGTGGATGCCGGATTTCGACTTGAGGTCGAGGGCATCCTTCATCTCGTCGAACGACGGCGGGACGCCGCATTCCTGCATCCGGCTCTGGATAAATCGCAGGAGGTCCAGCTGCTTGCGCGTGAGCATCGACGGGGGACTCGCGGCTTGGCGGACCGCCACGTGACGGTCTCCGAAACAAATCACGAACAGGTTAAACGTTCCGCAAGTGTTCCGCAAGAGCGGCACCGCCACGCTCGGCGCGCCGCGGCGCGCCCGCGGGACAAGGCGGAGAAACGCATTGACGGCGCAAGCGGAGCCGTTTCAATGCACCGCGGTGCCCCGCCGGGCAGGCGGCGGATCCGGGGCGCGGGCTGGGACCCTCTTGGAATGACGAGGATGCGACGACCCGCGGCTCTGCTGCCCCTCGGCCTCGCCGCCCTCGGCCTCGCCGGCTGCACCACCGGGTTCTCCTACATCTCGCGGAACTACGTGGCGCTCACCCCCCAGGTCGTGACGATCGGCTGCAAGGAGCCCTACGAGGTCTACGACAACCGGCAGCTGCGCCGGATGCTGATCGTCTCCAACGCCCTGCGCGAGTACACCGGCTGCAATCTGAGCGAGGTCCGGATCGATCCGGAGCCGGACGCCACCCGGGTGAAGCGCTTCCGCACCGCCGCCCGGGCCTATCTCGACGAGACCGTGCGCGAGGATTGCCGGATCACCGGCGAGACCGTGTTCGATCCGCTGAAGACCGAGTTCGCCTACGCGTGCGACGCGCCGATCGAGAAGCGCGGCACGGTGGTCCCCCGCCTGCCGGGCCGCAACCCCGGCCTCGGGGTGCGCTGACCGGCCGGCGGCGCGCCGTCAGGCGCCCGGCTTCGGGAAGGTCCGCTCCGCCGCGTCCCCGGCGGCGGCGAGCAGGGCGCGGGCGAAGGCCCGGGCCTCCGCCCGGTCGAGCACGATCGCGGCGGTCACCGGCGCACCGCCGAGGTCGGCGAGGGCGAGTTCCAGGCGCACCCCGTCGGGCACGGCGCTCGCCTGCAGGCTCCAGCCGGAGCCCCGATCCGTGCTCTCCGCCATCTCACGCTCCTCCCGCCTGCCCCGGGAAAACGCCGCAGGCGCCCGCCGGAACCGCCCGTGCGCGGGACTGTTCCCGAGCCGTGCCCAGCGCTTCCCTGCCTCGCCTGTCCGCTTACCTCAAGGCCGCGGGCCCCGGACTCGTGGTGATGCTGGCCGATACCGATGTCGGAAGCCTCATCACGGCGGCCCAGAGCGGGGCGCGCTGGGGCTACGCGCTGCTGCTCCTGCAGATCCTGCTGGTGCCGATCCTGTACGTCGTCCAGGAGCTGACGGTGCGGCTCGGGACCGCCACCGGGCGCGGCCACGGCGCGCTGATCCGGGAGCGGTACGGGCCGGTCTGGGCCTGGATCTCGTACGGCGGCCTCGTGGTCGCCGGCCTCGGCGCCATCGTCACGGAATTCTCCGGCATCGCCGGCATCGGGGACCTGTTCGGGGTGCCGCGGCTCGTGAGCCTCGGCCTGCCGGCCTGCCTGCTCCTCGGGCTCGTCCTCACCGGGAGCTACCGGCGCGTGGAGGTCGTGGCGATCGTGGTCGGACTGTTCGAGCTGGTCTTCGTCGGGCTCGCCGCCGCGGCGCGGCCGAACGTGTCCGAGATCGTCGCCTCCTTCGGGCACATGCCGCTGGGCGACGGTCAGTTCCGGGTGCTGATCGCCGCCAATATCGGCGCGGTGATCATGCCGTGGATGATCTTCTACCAGCAGTCGGCGATCGTCGATAAGGGCCTGGGCTGGGAGCACGCGCGGCGCTCGCGGCTCGACACGCTCGTGGGCGCGGTGATCTCGCAATGCGTGATGGGCGCGATCCTCGTCGCCGCCGCCGCCACGATCGGCAAGGCCGGGCAGGGCAGCGCGAAGGGGCTGGAGACCGTCGGCGACCTCGCGGGCGCCTTCACGCCGGCCCTCGGGCCGTGGCTCGGACAGGTGGTGTTCGGGGTGGGCATCGTCGCGGCGGCCTTCGTGGCGCTCAACGTCGTGGCCCTGGCGCTGGCCTGGGGGTTCGGCGACGTGACCGGCCGGCCCCACTCCCTGGAGCAGTCCCCCCGGGAGGCGCCGGCCTTCTACGGCGCCTTCGCGCTCGCCGTCGCGGCGGGGGCGGGCGCCGTGCAGCTCGTGCCGAACCTCGTGGCGCTCAACATCGCCGTGGAGGTGATGAACGCGCTGCTCCTTCCCCTGGCGCTCGGCCTGCTGATTCTCCTGGCCACCCGGGCCCTGCCCGAGGGACAGCGCGTGGCGGGCGCCTACAAGTGGCTGGTCTACGCGGTGTCGGGCCTCACCGTCGCCTTCGCGATGGTCGGCGTCCTGGACGGGGTGGGCCTGCTCTGACGCGATTGACGCGGGGCCCCCGATGATGTCTCCCGCGGGCTCCGATCAGGTGGAGTTCGAACATGCAAGAGATCTGGTTCCGCGCGGGCGAGGCCACGGTGCTGGCGGCCGAGGGCCAGTACACCGACGCCATGCCGGAGGTGCTGATCGGCTCGGTGCGCGGTCCGGTGGGTCAGGCCTTCGCGTCGATGATGGGGCAGGTCCAGGGCCACACGCGGATGTTCGTGGTGCGCGACCTCAACCAGCTGGTGCGCCCGGCCACAATGATGACCACCAAGGCCACGATCCACACGGCCGAGTACGTCGAACTCCTCGGCGGCGTGGTCCAGGCCGCCACCGGCGACGCGATCGTGGACTGCATCATCGAGGGCATCCTGCCCAAGGACGGGCTCGACGAGCTGTGCATGATCATCATGATCTGGCTCGATCCCCGCTGCGCGGAGGACGACAACCTCGACCAGAAGGACCTCTACCGGACGAACTACGAGGCGACGAAGCTCGCCATCGCCCGCGCCCTCAAGGGCGAGCCGACGGTGGACGAGCTGATCGCCAACCGGAAGACCGTGAAGCACTACGCGCTCGACGGCGTGATCGAGTACTGATCGGCCGCGCGGACCGCATCCTGCCGGCTCAGGTAAGCCTCAGCCCGGCGGGATGCGCCCCACCGAGCAGAGGGTGCGCACCGTGCTGCTGCCCGGGTCGGTGTAGCAGGAGGCCGACCAGCCGTTCTGCTGGATGAACGACTTGCGCCGCTCCGCCAGCGCGGTCCGGTAGGCGTTGGCGATGATCGGCTCGACGGTCGCGGCCGGCTCGCCGACGAGGATCTCGGAGGCCACCGACAGGTCGCGGAAGAAGGCCGCCGAGGGGGCCGGCTCGGCGGAGGTCGCCTGCACGATCGGCTCGGCCCGGCAGGTGACGTCGAACTTGATCGGGCCGGCCACGCGGATGTCGATGCTGGGGCCGGCGCGCTTGCCGACCCGGCCGCCGATCGCGCCGGCGATCTGGCGGGTGAGGTCGTCGCAGCTGTCGGCCCGGGCGGCCTCCGCCAGGAGGGGCAGGGCCGCGCAGGCGGCGAGGAGGAGGCGCGGAACGGCGAAGCTCGACATCGCCGCACTCTACGCCCGGCGCGGGGCCTGTCGAGGGGCGCGCCTCAGTGGAAATCCCGGCTGCGGTACACGCGCCGGTCCGGGGGCACGCCGAAATCCGTGTTCTCGGGCGGCAGCCTCATGCCGGCCTCGCGCAGGTCGCGTAAGGAGGCGGTGAGGTCGCGGAACCCCTCCGCCACGAGGTGGACCACCCCGTCCGCCCGCTGGATCCGGCCGCGCACGGCGAGGAACCGGGCCTGCATGGCGGCCCGGCGGTTGGCCTCGAACACCGCCTTCCAGACGATCACGTTGGCGATACCGGTCTCGTCCTCCAGGGTCAGGAAGACCACGCCCTTGGCGGTGCCCGGCCGCTGTCGGATCAGCACGAGGCCCGCCACCGTGACCCGCGCGCCCTGGGGCAGGGCCGGATCGAGATGGGCCCGGGCCGGGATCGCGCCGATCCGGGCCAGCCGCCCCCGGAAGAAGGCGACCGGATGCCCCTGCAGGGACAGGCCGGTGGCGGAATAATCCTCGGCGACCGCCTCGGACGGGGCCAGGGCCGGCAGGTCCACAGCCGGCTCGTGCCGGAACAGGCCGTCATCGGCGTGCCAGGCGAAGAGCGGCAGCGGCGCGTCCAGCAGATGGGCCCGGCGCTCGCTCGGATCGGCTCGGGCGGCCTTGCGGGCCGAGGTCCCCTCCAGGGTGCGGACCATCCAGAGGGCGGCGCGCCGGTCGAGTCCGAGGGAGCGGAACGCGTCCGCCTCGGCCAGGCGCTCCAGGGCGTTGCGGGGCAGGGCGAGGGACGCCTGCAGGCCCTCGATGCTGGCGTAGCCGTTGGCGCGCAGCCGCACGAGCCGGCGCATGGCGGCCTCGGGCAGGCCGCGCACCGCGCGCAGGCCGATCCGCACGGCGTGCAAGGCCGGATTCCCGCCCGGCTCCAGGGTGCAGTCCCAGTCGCTGGCGTTGACGCAGACGCCGCGCACCTCGACGCCGTGGGCGCGGGCGTCGCGCACCAGCTGGGCCGGCTGGTAGAAGCCCATGGGCTGGGCGTTGAGGATCGCCGCCAGGAAGACGTCGGGGTGGCGGCACTTCATCCAGGCCGAGGCGTAGACGAGGAGCGCGAAGCTCGCCGCGTGGCTCTCCGGGAAGCCGTAGGTGGAGAAGCCGCGGATCTGCGCGAAGCAGCGCTCGGCGAAGTCCTTCGGGTAGCCCCGGCGGGTCATGCCGCCCACGAACTTGTCCGCGAACCCGCCGATCGAGCCGACATGGCGGAAGGTCGCCATGGCACGGCGCAACCCGTCGGCCTCGGCCGGGGTGAAGCCCGCCGCCGTGATGGCGATCTGCATGGCGTGCTCCTGGAACAGCGGCACCCCGTAGGTCTTCTGCAGGACCTCCTTCAGCTCGTCGGCCGGGCCGTGGTCCGGGTGCGGGGCCGGGTACTCCACCGGGTCGATCCCGGAGCGCCGCCGCAGGTAGGGGTGGACCATGTCGCCCTGGATCGGGCCGGGGCGCACGATCGCGACCTGCACCACGAGGTCGTAGAATTCCTTCGGCTTCAGGCGCGGCAGCATCGACATCTGCGCCCGGCTCTCGACCTGGAACACCCCGACGGAATCGGCCTTCGCCAGCATCGCGTAGGTCGCGGGATCGTCCTGCGGCAGATCGGCCAGCGTCGCGTAGAAGGTGCCGTGGTCCCGCTCCAGGAAGTCGAGGCCGCGCTTGAGGCAGGTCAGCATGCCGAGCGCCAGCACGTCGACCTTCATCAGCCCGATCGCGTCGATGTCGTCCTTGTCCCACTCGATGAAGGTGCGGTCCGCCATGGCGCCGTTGCCCACCGGCACGGTCTCGTCGAGCCGGCCGCGGGTCAGCACGAAGCCGCCGACGTGCTGCGACAGGTGGCGCGGGAAGCCGATCAGCTGGTGGGCGAGGTCGAGCGCCTGACGGATCGCGGGGTTCTCCGGGTCGAGGCCGGCCTCGCGCACGTGCCGGTCCGGCATGCCGGTGCCCCAGGAGCCCCAGACCGTGTCGGCGATCGCCGCGGTCACGTCCTCGGTCAGGCCCAGGACCTTGCCGACCTCGCGGATCGCCATGCGCGGGCGGTAGTGGATCACCGTGGCGCAGAGGGCGGCCCGCTCCCGCCCGTAGCGGGCGTAGAGGTGCTGGATCACCTCCTCGCGGCGCTCGTGCTCGAAATCGACGTCGATGTCGGGCGGCTCGCCGCGGTTCTCCGAGATGAACCGGGCGAAGAGCAGCCGGTGCTTCGACGGGTCCACCGCGGTGATGCCGAGGCAGAAGCACACGGCGGAATTGGCCGCCGAGCCGCGGCCCTGGCAGAGGATGCCCCGGCCGCGGGCGAACTCGACCACGTCGAACAGGGTCAGGAAGTAGCGGGCGTAGTCCATCTTGGCGATGAGCCGCAGCTCCTCGCGGAGCGTCGCCGCGACGGCGTCCGGGACCTCGCCGGCGTAGCGCCAGCGCGCCCGCTCCCAGGTCTTCTCCTCCAGGTACTCCTGCGGCGTGCGCCCGGGGGGCACGGGCTCGTCCGGGTACTCGTAACGCAGCTGCGCCAAGTCGAAGGCGCAGGCCTGCGCGATCTCGACGGTGCGGGCCAGCGCCTCCGGGTGGTCGGCGAACAGCCGCGCCATCTCGGGCGGCGGCTTCAGGTGGCGCTCGGCATTGGCCTCCAGGCGGTAGCCGGCGTCCTCGATCCGGCAGCCTTCGCGGATGCAGGTGACCACGTCCTGGAGCGGGCGCCTGTCGGGATGGTGGTAGAGCGCGTCCGAGACCGCGACCATCGGGGCGCCGGAGGCCGCGCCCAGCTCGGCGAGCAGCCCGAGGCGCCGCCGCTCGTCGCCGCGGCGCGTGTGGCTCGCCCCGAGGAAGGTCCGGCCCGGCGCCGCGGCGGCCAGCGCCTCCAGCCGGGCCCGGAAGCCCTCCGGCAGGCGCCGGGCCGGCGGCATGGCGATGAACATCTGCCCCTCCGAGGCCTCCAGCATCTCGGCGAAGGCGAAGCGGCAATCGCCCTTGCGGACGCGCCGGTTGCCGAGGGTGAGCAGCCGGCAGAGGCGGCCCCAGGCCTCGCGGTCCATCGGGTAGGTGACGGCCTCGAACCCCTCCTCGGTGACGAGGCGCACCCCCGGCAGGATCCGGATCGCGGTGCCCTGCGGTTCGAGGGCGCGGGCCGCCGCGTGCGCGCGCACCACACCGGCCACGGTGTTGCGGTCGGCGATGCCGATGGCCTCGAGGCCGTAGGAAGCCGCCTGCGCGACGAATTCCTGCGGGTGCGCGGCGCCGTGCAGGAAGGAGAAGTTCGTGGTGACGGCGAGCTCGGCGTACGGGAGCTGAGGCGCGGTCACGCGAACAGCCCGTGGACGTACCACGCGGCCGGGCGGTCGGGGGCGTGCGGGCCGTCGCGGTAGAGCCAGAGCCGGTGCCCGGCCTCGCACTCGATGCGGTAGTAATCGCGATCCGCGCCGGGCTCGCGCCACCATTCGGCGGCGATCCGCTCCGGCCCCTCGGCATGGGTGACCCGGTGGATCCGGGCGCGCCAGCGGAAGCGCCGGGGCGGCCCCTCCGGAACGGTCGAGAGCACGTCGAGGGCGGCCTCGCCGCGGGGGAAGATGACCAGGGGGCGGGGCGGGAGGTCTTCGGGCCAGGGGGACGCGCGGGTGCGCGCCTTCCCTTCCATCCCTGTGCGGGAGGTTGCCCCCATCGGGGTCGAACGCCGCCCTTGATCGAGGAGCGCACCCGGCCCCCCCTCCCGTGCGGGGTAAGGTCGGGGTGAGGGACGGGAAGCGTCGGGATCGAGCACACCGCCGCCGTGAGAGGCGGTCGCGCCGCGTCCCGCAGGACCTGATCCCTCTCCCTGCCCCTCTCCCTGCCCCTCTCCCTGCCCCTCTCCCTGCCCCTCTCCGGCCACCCAGACCCGGCTCCGGTCGGCCCGCTCGGGCAGGTGGCTCGCCCGGGGCTCGAGCCGCAGGAGCGCCCGCCCGAGGCGCTGCGCCAGGGCATCGGCCAGGACGCCGACCCCGTCGGCCGCGGACGCCGCGCCGAGATCCGTCTGGCGGGCCGGCATGGGACCGGTCACCGTGACGGCGAGCGCCACCGTCTCGAACCCGAAGCCGGCGTCGAGGGCGGAGCCCAGCCGGTCGAGGCGCAGGGAGACGAGGGCCGCGACCCGCTCCGGGCAGCGCTCGGGGCGGGACAGGCCGAGATCGAGGACGCGCAGGGCGCCGTCGACCCGGTGCAGGCTGAGGCGCAGGGCGCAGGCGCCGAGCCCGTCCCGCTCCAGCCGGGGGGCGGTCTCGGCCATCAGGTCCCGGACGGTCCGGACGATGTCCGCTTGCCGCCCGATCGGGTCGAGGAAGCCGCGCGCGGCGGCGTAGGCGGCGGCCTCCGTCAGGGGCGCCAGCGGCTCGGGCCGGCGGGCCAGGGCCTGGTCGAGGCGCAGGAGCAGCGCCGCGCCGAAGCGGCGGGCGAGGGGCCCCCGGGGCAGGGCGTCGAGTTCGCCGATCCGGCGCAGGCCGAGCCGCTTCAGCCCAGCGACCGTACCGGGATCGAGGCGCAGGGCGTCCACGGGGAGAGCCCGCAGGGCCTCGGGGGCCCCGCCCGGCGGCACCACGACCCGGCCGCCCCCGCCATGCCGCGCCAGCGCGAAGGCGCCGCCGGGCGTGTCGGCCAGCGCGATCGCCGCCGGGACGCTGCTCCGCGCGAGCCGGGCGGCCAGGTCCGCGACGAGGTTCGCCTCGCCGCCGCGCAGGTGGCTCGCGCCGGCGACGTCGATGTAGAGCCCGTCCGCCGCCTCACCCGGCCCGAACGGCGCCACGAGGGGCGCGTACCCGCTCGCCCAGCGGCACAGCCGCAGCAGGGCGTCCCGGTCGGCTTCCGGGTCGGCGGGATAGACCTGGAGCGGGACGCCGATCCGCGCCCGGACCCGGCCGAGGGGCTCGCCGACCCGGAGGCCCAGGGCGCGGGCCTCCGGGTCGAGGGCCACGAGCCGCAGCCCGCCGGACCCTTCGGCCGCCACCGCGAGGGGGCCGCGCTCAGGCGCGAGACCCGCCCGCCGCAGCCGCGTCACCGGCCAGTGGCTCAGGCAGATGCAGACGATGCGCGGCATGGTCCCACTCCACAAGCCAGTCGCCGCCCCGCCCGTTGCGGCAGCGGTCGAGCCGCGCCCGCCAGCGCGGCCTGTCCAGAGTCCCGAACCGGTCCCGCGCCGCCGGCGCCGCCGCGATCCGCCAGCGGGTGGCGGCCCCGTTGGGCAGGCTGGCGGGCGCCGGCCGCAGGATCAGCAGCAGCGGCGGCGCGGGCCCTTCCGCGGCGAGCTGCAGGCGCCGGCCCGGCTTCAGCGGCAGCCCGTCCCGCAGGAGGCCGATCAGGGCCGTGAGCGCCCGCGCGTGCAGGGCCGCCTCCAGGGCGCGGAACACCTCCGCGTCGCTGCCGGCTTCCAGCAGCAGCAGGCGGCCGGGGTCGAGGCCGAGGCCGGCGAGACCGTGCCCGTAGGGCAGGGGCTGGCCGGGCGCGGCGGCGATCAGCGCCTCTCCGGGCGCCCGGGCGAGGTGGCGGGCGCAGAGCGCCAGGGCGAAGCCCAGGGCCGCGATCGCGTCCGCGGGCTCGGCCGGCGCGATCTCGTGGGGCGGCCCGAGGACGAGGCCGCCGCCGGGCAGGTGCGCGTCGAGGTCCGGCACGCCGAGCGGCAGGACCAGGGACGGATCCCGGCCCCGGTCCGGCGGCGCGAGGCGCACCCGCAGGGCCGCCAGCCGGGCCCGGGGATCGCTCGGCGCGAGCGCCGCCTCGGTCTCGTCCGCAGGGTCCAGCCCCATCTCCATCGGCTCCGGTCATGCTGGACGATAGGAACAGAACAGGAACAGGCACAAACGGTTTCCGCAGGGTCCCGGAATCGCGCGTGGCGGCAGCGGCTTGGCCTGTGGACGGCTGTGGACGCCGGTGGACTCGACAGCCACCTCTGGGTTCGAGGTCACGGTTGACCGCAATCGCAGGGCGAGACCAATGTCCCGACGCCGCGCGCGTGACGCGGCCGGACCGGACCGCGCATGCGCTCAGCCCTCAGCTCAGCCCTCACCCTGACGTTCCTGCTCGCCCTGGCGGGGGCGGCACTCGGCCAGCAGGCGGATCCGCCGGGTGCCGCCGGTCCGGATCCGGCCGCGTCCGCCCCCGCGACGGGGCGGTCTCGCCCGGCCCGCCCGCGGGTCCGCCACGCGCAGGCCCCGAGCCAGCCGATCATGGTCTACGACGCGCGGATCGAGGCCGGCGACCTGCGGATCTCGGGCTCGGTGCGCAAGCCCGGGGCGATCGTGGTGCTGGACGACGACATCTCGATCCAGGCCGACCGGCGCGGCCGGTTCACCTTCCGGCTGCCCTACCGGCCCTCGACCTGCGTGGTGACGCTGAAGGCGGAGCCGGACGAGCGCGAGGCGGTGGTGGCGAACTGCGCGCCCGAGGGGCCGCCCGGACCGCCCGGTCCCCAGGGTGCGGCGGGACCGGCCGGCGAGACGGGCCCCAAGGGTGAGACGGGCCCCAAGGGTGAGACCGGTCCCAAGGGCGAGCAGGGGCCCAGGGGGGATCAGGGGATCAAGGGCGAGCAGGGCCCTCAAGGCGAGCGGGGCCTCAAGGGCGATACGGGTCCCCAGGGCGAGCCCGGCCCGAGAGGAGAGCCCGGTCCCGCGGGCGCGGTCGGCCCACAGGGCGCACCGGGTCCGAAGGGCGACGCGGGCGCCGCGGGCCCACGGGGTCCGGTCGGACCGCAGGGCGGCCCGGGTCCGAAGGGCGAGGCCGCCGCGGCCAGCCTGCGGCCCGTGCGCAAATCCGACTGCCCGGGGGGCTGCACGATCACCTGCGGGACCGGCGAGATGCTGGTCACGGCCCACTGCCTCAAGGGCGGCGCGCCGGTCTACGAGGGGGAGGGCGCCAGCTGCCCGGCGGAGGCGTCCGGCATCGTCGGGTTCTGCACGCGGCCCTGAGGCGGGCAACCCTGATCCCGGCGGCTCAGCCGCCGGTCTCGCGCAGCCAGTCGAGCATCCCGGCGGCGGCCGCCCGGCCGCCCGCGAAGGCGCCCTGGAGCAGGTAGCCGCCGGTCGGCGCCTCCCAGTCGAGCATCTCGCCGGCCAGGAACAGGCCGGGATGGGCGCGCAGCATGGACCGCCCGTCGAGGGCGTCGAGCCGGACGCCGCCCGCCGTCGAGATCGCCCGCTCGATCGGCGCGGAGGCGGTGAGGGTGATGGGCGCGGCCTTGATCAGACCGGCGAGGGCCCCGGGCTCCGTCGGGAGGGCGCCGCCGGCCGCCTCGCGCAGCAGACCCGCCGCCGCGGGCGCGAGGCCCGCGGCCTTGCGCAGCCGGGTCCCGGCCGAGTCGCCCGGCCGGGACCCGGACAGGCGGCGGGCGAGGGCCTCCCGGGTCAGGTCGGGGCGGAGATCCACGACCAGCCGCGCGCTGCCCACGGCCGCGATCGCCTCCCGCAGGGGGCGCGAGAGGGCGTAGATCGCCCCGCCCTCGATGCCGGCCTCCGTGATCACGGCCTCGCCCCGCACCGTGGTGCCCGCGCAGGTGAGCGCCACCCGCTTCAGCGGCGCGCCGGAGAACCGCTCCCGAAACAGGTCGGACCACGCCGCCGCGAAGCCGGCATTGGCCGGACGCAGGGGCGCCACCGCCACGCCGAGCCCTTCGAGGAGCGGCACCCAGCGCCCGTCCGAGCCGAGGCGGGGCCAGCTGGCCCCGCCCAGCGCCAGCAGGGTGGCGCGGGGGCGGAGGTCCAGGGGACCGTCCGGGGTCTCGAAGCGCAGGCCTTCGGCGATCCCCGTGAGCCGGTGGCGGGTGCGGATCCGGACGCCAAGGCGGTCGAGCCGCGCCAGCCACGCCCGCAGCAGCGGCGAGGCCTTGAAGCTTTGCGGGAAGACGCGCCCGCTCGAGCCGACGAAGGTCGGCTCGCCGAGATCCGCGCACCACGCCCTGAGCGCGTCGGGCGGGAAGGCCGCGATGGCCGCGTCGAGGACGCCGCGCGGATGGTAGCGGGCGAGGAACTCCGCCCGCGCCTCGCTGTGGGTGATGTTGAGGCCGCCGCGCCCGGCGATCAGCAGCTTGCGGGCGACGGACGGCATGCGCTCGTAGACCGTGACCGCGCGGCCGGCCTCCCCCAGCAGCTCGGCCGCGGCGAGCCCGGCCGGCCCGCCGCCCACGATGGCGATTGCATCCCTGTCATCCGGCATGGGCCGGGAGAGCGACAGCCCGGCGCCCTCTGTCAAGGGCGAAGGCCGGATCGGCGCCGGGCGCCATGGGCTGGCCTCCGGCGTTGCGCTAGGAACCGGGTACGTCCGGACCTGCGTTCTTTCCGATCCCGGGCGCCGCGGATACCGGCACACCGGCCCGCGACCGCGGTCCGTCCGCACACCTCCTCATGCCGCCCCAGGCCCCGTCCGCCCCGGACGGTCGGCCGGCACGGTCCGGATCAGAGGCTCTCAGACACGTGGCCAGTCCCGTCGCCGTCACCGAGGTCCAGCCGCAAACCCGGGCGCGGCCGGCCGGCCCGCAGGCCGCGCTCAGCCCCGGCGAGATCCGCGCCATCGTCTACGGGCTGATGACCGCGATGCTGCTCGCGGCCCTCGACCAGACCATCGTGGCGACCGCCATGCCGACCATCGGCCTCGACCTCGGCGACGCCGCGAACCTGCCCTGGATCGTCACCGCCTACCTGCTGGCCTCCACGGCGGTGACCCCGCTCTACGGCAAGCTCAGCGACATCCACGGCCGGCGGATCATGCTGCTGATCGCCATCGCGACCTTCGTGGTCGGCTCGCTCGCCTGCGCGCTCGCGCCCACGATGGTGGCGCTGGCGCTCGCCCGGGGCCTCCAGGGCGTCGGCGGCGGCGGGCTGATCGCCCTGGCGCAGACCATCCTGGCCGACATCATGTCGCCCAAGGAGCGGGCGCGCTACCAGGTGGTGATCGCGGGCGTGTTCGTCACGGCCTCGGTGGCGGGGCCGCTGCTCGGCGGCTTCTTCGCCCAGCACCTGCACTGGTCGCTGATCTTCTGGATCAACCTGCCGATCGGCTGCCTCGCCTTCGCGCTCACCAACGCCAACCTGAAGCGCCTGCCGCGCCACGAGCGCCGCCACCGGCTGGACTATCCCGGCGCCGCCCTGATGGTGGCGGGCTCCGTCACCCTCCTGCTGGCCCTGAGCTGGGGCGGGGTGCGCTATCCCTGGGACTCGGCGCCGGTCCTCGCCCTCCTCGCCGGGGCGGCCGTGCTGGGGGGCGGCTTCGCGGCGCGGCTCGCCACGGCGCCGGAGCCGCTGATCCCCACGGAGGTGCTGAGGGACCGGGTGGTCTACAGCGCGACGCTGGCGGCCTGCTTCGCCATGGGCACCTTCATCGGGCTCACCATCTACGTGCCGATCTTCCTCGAAGGGGTGATCGGGCTCTCGGCGAGCGAGTCCGGCGTGGCCCTGGTGCCGCTGATGATCGGCACCGTCACGGGCGCGACCCTGTCGGGCCGGTCGATGCTGCATTTCCGGCACTACAAGCGGGTACCGCTGGCGATGATGTGCGTCAGTCTCGCCTGCTGCGCCACCATCGCCTGGCTGGGCCGGGCGCTGCCCTTCTGGCTCATGGAGGTGCTGTTCGCGCTGCTCTCCATGGGAATCGGGACGATCCTCCCGCTCTCGACCATCTCGATCCAGAACGCCGTGGAGACGCACCAGCTCGGCATCGCCACCGCCGCGATGAACTTCTTCCGCTCCCTCGGCGGGGCGCTGATCGTGGCGGCCTTCGGGACGATCGTGCTCGGCGGCGCCGCGGGCGGGGCAGGGGGAGGGGCGCACGACGTGGAGAGCCTGATCCGCGGCGCGGACCCGGCCCAGCTCGCCCTGACTTTCCGCTACGTCTTCCTGGCCGCCTGCCTCGGCCTGCTCGGCGCCTTCACGTTCCTGGCGCTGATGGAGGAGCGGCCCCTGCGCGAGCGCACGTCGCCGAAGATGGCCGCCGAGACGCCGGAGGCCTCCGCCTGATGGCCCCCGGGGTGGACTTCTGCCGATCCCGCGACGCCGGACCGGGCCGGGATCCCGTCACCGCGCGCGCGGGCGGGGCCGAGACGGGAGACCGCTCCGGAGCAGGTCGGGGACGCGTGCGGGTGCTCGCGCCTTCCGGCGGCATCCGGAAGGTGACGCGCTCCTTCGTCGCGCCGGGGCCACGGGGGCCGGATATCGTCACCGGCCCGCGCGCCACGCCGGCGCTCTGCCCTTGATTCGCCCGGATCGCCCCTTACGTCGACCTCATCGGCTGCGGGCCCCTCTGGCGGGCGCTCCTCAGCGCCCGTGATGTCGGAGCCGATGCTTTCCATTCGGAATCAGCATCAGGTCCCGCACATGATGGACGTCCTCACCGTCGTATGGCTCGGCAAGCCGTTGTGGATGTGGCTTGGGTTCCACGTCCTGATCGCCTGCCTGCTCGCCTTCGACCTCGGGCTCCTCCACCGCGACAAGGAGCACGAGATCGGCGTCCGGGAGAGCCTGCTGCTCACCGGCTTCTACCTCGCCCTCGGCCTCGCGTTCGGCGGCTGGATCTGGTGGTATCTCGGACCGTCCTCCGCCGAGGAATACGTCACCGGCCTCGTGGTCGAGAAGTCGCTGTCGATGGACAACGTCTTCGTCATCGCCATGATCCTCACGGCTCTGGGCGTCCCCCGGGCCGCCCAGCACCGGGTCCTGCTCTGGGGCATCCTGGCGGCCGTGGTGCTGCGCGGCCTGATGATCGGCCTCGGCGCCGCCCTGGTGCACGAGGTGCACTGGGTGCTCTCCCTGTTCGCCGCCTTCCTGATCTACGCCGGCCTGAAGATCCTGATCGCGGGCGACGAGGAGGAGGGCGACTTCCAGAACAGCGCCGTCGTGCGCTGGTTCAAGACGACCTTCCGGGTCACGCCCGACCTGCACGGCCAGCGCTTCACGGTGCGCAAGACCGACCCGAAGACCGGCAAGGTCGCCCTGTACTTCACGCCGCTGGCCCTCGCCCTGGTGCTGGTGAACGGCGCCGACGTGATCTTCGCGGTCGACAGCGTGCCGGCGATCTTCGCGATCACCACCGACACGTTCGTGGTCTACACCTCCAACATCTTCGCGATCCTGGGCCTGCGCGCCCTCTACTTCGCGCTCGCCGCCATGGTCGACCGGTTCGCCTACCTGAAGACGGCGCTGGCCTTCATCCTGATCTTCATCGGCGCCAAGATCGTGGTGGCCGACACGTTCGGGCTCATCCACGTGCAGCCCTGGGTCTCCCTTGTGGTGACCCTGACGCTGCTGGCGGCCGGTGTCTTCTACAGCCTCTGGCGGACCCGGACCGACGCTTCGGCCGCGGCCGCCCCGGAGGCCGCCCCCCCGCACGAGGCGCGGGCCCACCGCGCCTGAGGGGGGCCCGGCGGGCGCCCGGCCCTCAGGACGCCGGCAGCGCCGCGATCAGGTCGCGCAGGGTGGTGATGGTGGAGGCGTCGGCCACGCCGTCCACCCGCGCCGGGCGGAAATGGCGCTGGAACGCGGTGACCACAGCCCGGGTGCGCGCGTCGAACGTCCCGGTCACCGGCAGGTCGTAACCGTAGAGCGCGAACATCGCCTGCAGCGCCTCGACGGGCTGGCCAGCATCGCCCCGCGCGAGGAAGCGGCCGTCCTGGAGGCGCGCGGGCGGCACGTGGTGACCTACCCCCGCCGCCGCGAGGCGGTCCCACGGGAAGATCTCCCCCGGATCCTCCTTGCGCTCGGGCGCCACGTCGGAATGGGCGAGCACCCGCTCCGGCGGGATCGGCCAGCGGCCGAGGATGTCCCGGGCCAGCGCGATCACGGCCTCGACCTGCGCCTCCGGGTACGGCGGCAGCCCGCCGGCATGGCCCGGATTCACGATCTCGATCCCGATCGACCGGGAATTGACGTCGGTCTCGCCCTTCCAGGCGCCGGCCCCGGCGTGCCAGGCCCGGCGGGCCTCCGGCACCATCTGGACGGTGCCGCCATCCTCGAACACGAGGTAGTGCGCCGAGACCTCGCTCAGCGGGTCGCGCAGGCGCGCGAGGGCGGCGGCCCCGCTGTCCATCCCGGTGTAGTGCAGGATCAGCATGTCGAGCGGCCCCGCGCGGCGGGCGCCGTGGTTCGGCGAGGGCGCGACGCGGCGGGCCAGGGGGCTGTCGGGCGCGAGACTCACCGGAGTCCGCGCTCCTGCGCGATCCGGTCATAGGCCGCGTTGATCGCGGCGAGCCGCCGCGTGGCGATGGCGACCGCCTCCGTCGGCAGGCCGCGAGCGAGCGCCCGGTCCGGGTGGTGCTCGGCCACCAGCGCCCGGTGGCGGGCCTTCACGGCGGCGTCGTCCGCCCCGCGGTCGAGCCCGAGGACGCCGTAGGGATCGTCCGGCAGCCGCACGTGGCGGGCGGCGATGCGCCGGAACGCCGCCTCGTCGAATCCGAAGATGCCCGAGACGGCGCGCAGGTAGCGCTCCTCGGCCTCGTGCAGCGCCCCGTCGGCGCCGGCGATCTGGAACAGGCCGTCGAGCACGTCCTCGAGGAGCGCCGGCTCGTCGCCGAAGGTGGTCGCCAGTTGCTGGGCGTAGGCCTCGAAGCCGCTCGTGGTCTTCTTGGCGAGGTCGAACAGGCGCTCGACGCCCGCCCGCGCGGACGGCTCCACCTGCACGACCCGGCCGAACGCCTCGACCTCCGACGGCAGCACGACCCCGTCGGACTTGGCCATCTTGGCGGCGAGCGCCACGAGTCCGGTGGTGAACACGACGTCGCGCGGCGTCCGCCCGAAGGGCGCGCCGACGCGGTCGAGCAGGAAATGGCCCGCGACCCCGCCGATCAGCGCCCCGAGCGGACCGCCGAGCGCGAGGCCGAATCCGGCACCGCCGAGCTTGCCCCAGACGCCCTGAGACTTGGTCGCCTGATTCATGGGCGGACCGGTCCCGGCGCTGATCCTCGGCTCGGCTCTGTCATCGGGGGCGGCGGGGTTCCGGCGCCGGGACGGGCCCGGCCGAGCGACGGGATAGCCGCTCCGCACGCCGCGAGGAAGGGCCGGGACGCGCCCGGCCCCCCCAGGTACGCTCAGCGTGGCTCAGCGGCAGTAGACGTTGCCGTAGGCGTCGCGGTAAGTGCCGTAGGGGCAGCGCGGCGCGGTCGAGGCGCCCACGATGGCACCGCCGGCGCCGCCGATCGCGGCACCCGCCAGGGCACCGCCCGCGCGGCCGGTGGCCGCCGCGCCGATCGCCGCACCGGTCAGGGCGCCGAGGCCGGCACCGCCCAGAGCCCGGTCCTCCGGGGTGTTGCAGCCGGCGAGCGAGAGGGCGGCGATGGTGGCGATGGCGGCGGCCGTCAGCTTCTTCATGGTCCCCAGAACTCCCTTGTGTATCCGGTCCGGCCGGTGGCCGTGATCGTTTCGGATCGCGTCGAGCTTAGCAGGAAAGGAATGTCGGCCATACGGCTAAGGTTCCATCGGCCGCGGGACGAGTTGCGCCGGGTTCCCGTCTCGCCCTATGCCACGGTTCGGAGGCGCTCCGGCCGCAATGCCGCGACGCCCTATCCGGCACCACGCCCGGCACCAGTCCGGCTCATGTCCGAGGGTCCCATGCCGACAGCCACCACGATCGTCCGCCGGGCCGCGGTCCGCGCCGACCGCGTCGCCGACACGGTGACCCTCGACCGCGCGGCCCGGGCTGCCGTCGCGGGATCCCTGGTCGCCGAGGGCGGCCTCGGCTTCGACGTCGCGCTCACCAGGACCGCGGCGCTCGAGGACGGCGACGCCCTGCGCCTCGACGACGGTCGGCTCGTCGCGGTGCGGGCGGCCGCCGAGGACCTCTTGGAGGTGCGCGCCGAGAATCCGGCCCGCCTGCTGCGCCTGGCCTGGCAGCTCGGCGGCAGCCACGTGGACGCCGAGATCGGCACGGACGTGCTCTACGTGCCGGCGACACCCGCCGCGGCCGAGCTGGTGCGGGGGCAGGGCTGCGTCGCGACCCCCGTCTCCCGCGCCTTCCGGCCCGAGCAGGCCGCCCACGATCACAGCACCTGCGGACACGATCACGGGCACGACCACCATGCCCACGATCACGACCACGATCATCACGACCACGGTCACAAGCACGCGCACGACCACCGTCACAGCCACGATCACGGGCACCATCACGAGCACGGGCACCAGAAGCACGCCCACGATCACGCCCATGACCACGGCCATGACCACGGCCACGTGCACGGTCCCGGCTGCGGCTGCGGCCACGAGCACTAGCGTTCGAGCCGGGCCCGGTCCGGAGCGGCGCTCGGGCACAGGGCCGGTCAGACGGGACCGATCGGGGGCCCGCGCCGGCTCCCGACCGCGGCCGCTCCACCACCGTCACGCGGCCATCACGGGGCCGTCACTCCGCCGGGACGAAGCGCAGCGTGCCGGCGCGACGCGTGGGCTGGCCGGTGTCGTTCGTGTGATTGACGCCGTCCATCACCGGGACCTCCGGAAAGTCGAAGGGGCTGACCCCGTCCAGGCAGGCCACGTTGACGGCGTGGACGTTCGGGTCCGACCGCCGCTGATGATGCGTGTAGACGCCGCAGCGGGAACAGAAGAAGTGCTGCGCCGCCCCGGTGTGGAACCGGTAGGTCGTCAGGGCCTCCGCGCCCTGCAGGATCCTGACCCCGCCCGGCCGCGCCATGACGACGACGGCGCCGCGCATGCGGCAGTAGGAGCAGGTGCACCGGCGGATCGACGCGAGATCGTCGCCGAGGGCCGCCTCGAAGCGCACGGACCCGCAATGGCAGCGGCCGGACCGGATCGTCGCGTCGTCCGCCATGGGCCGGGCCTTCCGTGCGTTTTCCTGCGATCCGACTCGGCGACAGACCCGGCCGGTGCTCCGACGTCTAGGTTCCTGACGCCGCGGGGACAATCACCATGTCTTCACGCGGCGTGTCAGGAAAACTCACGCTCCGCCGTCAGGACATCCGCTGCGCTCCGGGTCACAGGCGCTTCGGCACGGGCCTGCGGCAGTAGAGGCGCGCCTCCTCGTCTGACAGGCTGTCCTGGGCCGCCACGCACTGGTCGAGGGTGAGGCCGATGCTGGCCGCGTAGGGCTCGTCGGGCGACAGCGCCGCGCGGGCGAGGGCCGCCAGGTACAGCAGGAACGCCGCGGCCGCGGCGATCAGCGCGGCGACGACGGCGCGCTTCAGCAGCATCGCCGGCGACCGATCACGGGATACCGACCAGCAGCAGCGCGAGCGCGAGCACCGCCAGCCCCGCTCCGATCAACGCCACGGCGGTGTAGTCGCGTCCGGACCGCCGCGCGGACGCCCGGCCGGGCCGGTTCATGATCGGCGTTCCGGATCCCTGTGCAGCGTTCGGGCCCCGGGGCTGGCTCACTTCAGCAGGCCCCACAGGCCCGTGGCCAGTCCGAAGGTGAGCGAGAGCATCGCGGCGCAGAGCAGGACGCGGTCGATCACGCGGGCGGCCCGATCCTCCGGCTGTGCGTCGATCATGGCGAGACCTCCTCGCGGCCAGAGTGGCGAACGGCTGTTGCTGACCTGTGTCGGCCCGCCGCCGGCACACGGGTTCGTGTTGTCCGCGACGGAAGCCGCCTCGAACGGGGCCGTGCCGGGCAGGGCTGTGCCGGGCGGGGCGCGGCGCCAGGGCACTGGAACACCCGGGAGACCGTGCGGTTGGACCGGCATCCCTATCGGAGACGACGCGTGACCACGGATCCGCTGCACAAATATCCCCGCCCGCCCTTCGCGGCGCAGCCCCAGAGCTTTCCCGGCAAGACCGGCCGCATGGAGCCGGAACCCGACCACGGCGAGGCGAGCTACAAGGGCTCGGGCAAGCTGACCGGTCGAGCGGCGCTGATCACCGGCGGCGATTCCGGCATCGGCCGCGCGGTCGCCATCGCCTTCGCCCGCGAAGGGGCCGACATCGCCATCTCCTACCTGCCCGACGAGCAGGCCGACGCGGAGGCGGTCGCCCAGTGGGTCGAGAAGGCGGGACGGCGGGCGCTGCTCCTGCCGGGCGACCTCAAGGACGCCGCCTACGGGCGCCAGATCGTCGCCCGCACGGTGGAGACGTTCGGGCGCCTCGACGTGCTGGTCAACAACGGGGCGTTCCAGCAGCCGAACGAGGACCTCGCCGGGATCGACGACGCCGTGTTCGAGGACCATTTCCGCACCAACGTGTTCGGCGCGTTCTACGTGACCAAGGCGGCGCTCGCCCATCTGAAGCCCGGCGCCTCGGTGATCTTCACCTCGTCGGTGAACTCCAAGCACCCGATGCCGTCGCTCCTGGCCTACAGCGCCACCAAGGGCGCCCTGAGCAACATGGTGCTCAGCCTCTCCCAGCTGCTCGCCGACAAGGGCGTGCGCGTGAACGGCGTGCTGCCCGGGCCGATCTGGACGCCGTTCATCCCCTCCGGGATGAGCCAGGATTCGGTGAAATCCTTCGGCAGCCAGGTGCCGTTCGGCCGGCCCGGACAACCGGCCGAACTCGCCTCGGCTTACGTGATGCTGGCCTCTGAGGAGAGCAGCTACACGTCGGGCGCGCTCGTCACGGTGGCCGGGGCCATGCCGGTGTTCTGACGCGCCCCTCCGGTGCGCTTCGCGGACGGGCCCCGCACCCGGGGGCGCCCGTCCGCGCGACGGCGCGCTCAGGCGGCGCGCATCTCGACGAGAAACCGCATCACCTCGGCGCGCAGGGCCTCGGCGCTGCGGCAGACATCGCCGGCCGCCGCGCCGACCTCCGCGGCCACGCGGTGCGTCGCCTCCGCGGCCGACGAGGCCGAGACCACGTTCTGGCTCACGGCGTCGGTTCCCCGGGCGGCCTCGTCGATGTTCTGCGAGATGTGCCCGGTGGCGAATCGCTGCTGCTCGACCGCCGCCGCGATCGCGCTGGCGATCGCGTTCATCGTGTCGACGGTCCTGCCGATCGCGTGGACCGCCCCGACCGCCTCCGTCGTCTCGCCCTGGATCGCCGCGATCTGCGCGGTGATCTCCTCGGTGGCCTTCGCGGTCTGCCCGGCCAAGCCCTTCACCTCGGCGGCGACCACGGCGAAGCCGCGACCGGCCTCGCCGGCCCGCGCCGCCTCGATCGTGGCGTTCAGCGCCAGCAGGTTGGTCTGCTCGGCGATCGCCGCGATGATCCGCACGACCTCCCCGATTCTCTCCGCTGCCCCGGCGAGGCCGCGGATCTGCCGGTCGGTCCGCTCCGCCTCGGTCACGGCCTGGCCGGCGATCGCGGCCGACTTGGTGACCTGCCCGCCGATCTCGCCGATCGAGGCGGACAGCTCCTCGGTGGCCGCCGCCACCGTCTGCACGTTGGCCGCCGCCTGCTGCGCCGCCCCGGCCGCCGAGCCCGCCTGCCGCGACGCCTGCGCGGCGGTGTCGGCCATCGCCCGGCAGGCCTCGCGCATGCCGGCCGCCGCGGTATCGACCTGTGCCAGGAGCTGGCTCACCTCGGTGTCGAAGCTGCGGGTCACCGCCTCCATCCACTGGGCGCGCTCCTGCCGGCGCTCCTGCTCGGCGCGCTGCTCGATCGACAAGGTCCGGGCCTGGATCATGCTGTCCCGGAACACGCCGGCGGCCTCGGCCATGTGGCCGATCTCGTCGCGCCGACCGAGTCCCGGAATGGCGACGTCCGTCGCGCCGTCGGCGAGGCGGCGCAGGGCCGCCGTGAAGGCGCTCAGGGGTCGCGTGATGCTGCGCGCCAACAGGAACCCGACCAGCCCGATCCCGACCGCGAGGGGTGTCAGCCAGAGCAGGGTGGTGACCGTCCGCCCCCGGTCCATGGCGTGGATGTCGTCCACGTACAGGGCCGAGTTGATGACCCATTGCCAGGGCTCGTAGGCGAGCGAGTAGGCGACCTTCGGGGCGGGCTCGGTCTCGCCGAGGCGGGCCCAGCGGTACTCGGTGAAGCCGCCGCCCTCCTGGCCGTGCTGGATCATCGTCCAGACGAAGGTCTTCTTCATCGCCGCGTCGTCGCGGGACCGCGTGCCTTCGATCTTGGGATCGGGATGGACGACGTTGCGGCCGATATTGCCCGGGGCCGAGCTGTAGACGAAGACGTAGTCGCTGCCGTTGTAGCGCATCGCCCGCAGCGCCTCCCCCGCGCGCCGCCGCGCCTCGTCGGCCGTGATGGCGCCGGCCTCCGCCTGCTGGGCGAACGCCGCCACGATGCCGTGCGCCGACTCGACCTGGGCGCGGATGGCGGCCCTGCGGCCATCCATCATCACCGCGCCGACGAGCGAGATCTGAACGCCCACGATCGATATGAAAGCCAGCAAGATACCGCCGATAAGGTAAAATATCCTCTTTCCGATCGTCATATCGAATTTCCCGACTATAAATAAAGTTATTATGCCCAGATCGCGGACAGAATCGACTGTCCTTCAGCGCTGCGCCGGGCCATCATCTGCCGTACATTGGAATTATTCCATGACGGGCGAGCATATGAGATATGCTTCATCCCGATCGCGGCGGAGAAGACCTGTCCGCGCCGGACGGCCACCCGGCCGGACCGGACGCCGGCCCGGGCCGACGCTCCGCCCGACATCGGCGCTCGGCCTTGTTCCACGGGGGCCTCGCCGTCGACCGGTGGAACATCCCCGGAACGCCGCCGGAACGGCGATCCGCCCGCGCCCGGATGGCTGCCCGGGGGCGACGTTCGGCGCGTGCGGCCCGGCCGGGCCGGCGGCCTGCGCGCTGGCCGTGCCGGATCGACGGCGCCGAGGGCTGGGAGGCGGCCGGGTCCCGCGGGCCAGGCGCTGGGCGTCGAGCGCGCGGCGAACCCGCGCGACCTTGCCCTCCGGTCGGTGCGCGCGGGCCCGACGGTCGCGGGCGCGGAACATCCGCGAGCCGCGCGGGCGGCTCGCGGACACGTGCACTCGAAATGCGCGCGCGGCCGGCGCGATCGCCCGGAGTCAAGTCTCGCTGAACGGCCCTGTCACCGCGGCCGCGATCGGCGAGGCCCCGCCTGTCCCGACCGTATGCCCGGACGGGAGCACCGCATCATCGCGCTGGCGGGACCTGGAACCTGACAGGCCGCGGGTCCGGCACCCGTGATCCCGTCTTCGAGTCGCGGGTCGAAGCGACACCCGGGGTTTGACCAGGTCCCGTCGGGGCGGGCTCGCCTCGAAGGCTCCGCGCTCGGCGGGCCCATCCATCGCGGCGCAGCTCGCAGGCGCTGCGAGCGTGCCGGCCGCTCCGGCTCGGCCGCCCGCGCCGGACGCGACGAGGCGGCTCAGGATCCGGCGCGAAGCGCGCGAGACGCCGCGATGATCTGAGGCGCTCTCGACGGCGCTTCGCGCGGTGTCGTCCGAGTCGGCGCAGGTCTCGTCGTCAGCGAAGAAGGTTCGGGGGCACCGGCGGGCTCGCATTGAGCAGCGTGATCGTCACCCGTCGGTTCGGCGCGAGGTAGGGATTGTCGGGGAAAACCGGCTCGGTGTCGCCGCGTCCCGACACGGCGGAGAAGTTGTCGTTGGGAACCCCGGCACCCGACAGGATCTCGCGCACGGCGAGCGCGCGCCCGGCGGAGAGGCTCCAGGGTTCGCCGGCCCGTGCCGAGCCCGGGCGCGCAACGGCCGTGTAGCCGGTGATGGACAGGCGATTGGGCATCCGGCGCAGGGCGGGCGCGAGCGCCTCCAGCACGCGACGGGTGCGCTCGTAGGGCTCGACAGAGCCCTCGCGGAACATGGAGCGGCCGTCCTGGTCCACGAGGGACACGTTCACGCCCTCCTTGGTCGGCTCGATCACGATGTTCTTCGACAGCTCGGCGATATCGGGCATCGTCTGGAGCGCCTGCCGGAGGCTGGCTATGGCGCTCCAGTTGGCCTGCACGTTGGCGACCGGACGGCTGGCATCGAGCTCGCTGGTGAGGCCCGGACTGGTCGGGCGCGCTGTGACCTCCCGCTCGGCAGAGCCCCTCTCCGCGTCGCGGGGGGTGGACGGCTTGTTGCCTGCGGTGTCCAGGGCGGTGCCGTACAGGATCCCGCCCGCACCGCTGGTTGCAGGGCTCAGAGCCGCCGGCGAGAAGTACTCCGCCAGACCGATCTTCTGCTCCTGCGTCGTCATGCTGATCAGCCACATCAGCAGGAAGAACGCCATCATGGCGGTCACGAAGTCCGCGTAGGCGATCTTCCAGGCCCCGCCGTGGTGGGCATGGCCGGCCTTCTTGACCTTCTTGATGATGATCGTGGTCATCGAATCCCTGCCGGCTATCGGGTCAGCTCTGGGCGGGCAGAGCGGCGGTCGCCGCTTCCACCTCGTTGAAGGTCGGGCGGACGTCGCTCATCAGAGCCTTCCGGGCGAACTCGACCGCCATCACCGGGGGCTGGCCGGCGATGTGGGCGAGCAGACCCGCCTTGAGTGAGAGGTAGTATTTGGATTCGGCCTCGAAGAGGCTCTTGAGCGACTGCGCCATGGGCCCGAAGAAGCCGTAGGCGACGAAGACGCCGAAGAAGGTACCGACCAGCGCGCCGCCGATCAGATGCCCCAGCACCTCCGGCGGCTCCTTGATCGCGCCCATCGTCTTGATCACGCCGAGCACGGCGGCGACAATGCCGAGCGCCGGCGTTCCGTCGGCGAGCGACTGCATCGCCGAGACGACGCGCTCCTGCTCCTGGTGGTGCGTCTCCAGTTCCTCGTCCATGAGCGCGTCGATCTCGTGGACGTTGTTGGCGCCCAGCGTCACCATACGCATGTAGTCGCAGACGAACTCGACCGCGTGATGGTTCGCCGCGAAGGTCGGGAAGGCGTTGAACAGCGTCGACTCGCCCGGATCTTCGATGTGCGGCTCGAGCGCCATCGAACCCTTCTGCTTCGCGAGCCTGAACAACGAATACTGCATCCCCAGCAGCTCAACATAGGATTGCTGGTTGTATTTGGGGCCCTTCACGAGCGTGCCCAGCATGGCGGGCACGGCCTTGAGCACCGGCCCGGTGTTGCCGATGACGAAGGCGCCGATGGCTGCGCCGAGGATGATGACGAACTCGAACGGCTGCCAGAGGACCAGCAGATGGCCGCCCATCGCCGCGTAGCTGCCGAAGACGCAGGCGAAGACGATCAATGTGCCGACGATCAGCCGCATGACTTGCCATCCTTAAGCGGCGGCAGGTGCAGCCCGCGCGACGCTACCAATGGATCCGAGAAATCACTGATCTTGGTTAACGGTGCGTTTCGAGCCGCGACCGGAGGATCGTAGGATGTCTGATCCCGGCGTTCGGTGGGGCGGGTTCGGCCTCAGGTAAGGGATGCGGGCGTGCCCGAGGCGGCCGCACCGGCTTTCACGCGTCGTCGGGCACAGCCGCGGCGGGCGCGCCGAGTTCCGCCTCCCGCTTCCTGGCCCGGGGCGCGGCCGCGCGCCGGTGGACGGTCCGGGTCTCGCGGTGGACCTTGCCGGCTCTTTTGACGGCGATCTTCGCGTGATACCCCGTCGTCCCGGTCCTCCGCGCGCTCGACGATGGTCCCCATCGCGCGCCAAGCGGTGGTACAGCACGGGGTCGAGCCGGCACGCTGAGGCCGGGCTCCGCGCCGTCCGACGCCCGATGGGGCCCGGCGAGGTACAGCACGAGAGCGACAGCAAGTGATTGCCGCAACGGAAGAACCTGTAAATCTCAGCGGATGGCGCTTCTCCGTCGCCCCGATGATGGACTGGACGGACCGGCACTGCCGGGCGTTCCACCGGTCGCTGTCGGCGCGCGCCCGCCTCTACACCGAGATGGTGACCACCGGCGCGGTGCTGCACGGGCCGCGCGAGCGGCTGCTCGGCTTCGCGGCGGTGGAGCACCCGGTGGCGGTCCAGCTCGGCGGCTCGGACCCGGGGGAGCTGGCGCAGGCCGCCCGCATCGCCGCGGATCTCGGCTACGACGAGGTCAATCTGAATGTCGGCTGCCCCTCGGACCGGGTGCAGGAGGGCCGCTTCGGCGCCTGCCTGATGCGCGAGCCGGCCCTGGTGGGTGACTGCGTCGCCGCCATGAAGGCGGCGGTCCCCGTGCCGGTGACGGTGAAGTGCCGGATCGGCGTCGACGATCAGGACCCCGAGGCGGCGCTCGACGCCCTGGCCGACGCCGTGGTGGCGGCGGGCGTCGACGGGCTGATCGTCCACGCCCGCAAGGCCTGGCTCCAGGGCCTCTCGCCCAAGGAGAACCGGGACGTGCCCCCCCTCGATTACGGCCGCGCCGCGCGGCTGAAGCGGCGGCTTCCCGGGCTGCCGATCGCGGTCAACGGCGGCCTGCGCGACCTGGATTCCGCGCGGGCGCGGCTCGCCGAGGTCGACGGCGTCATGGTCGGCCGCGCCGCCTACACCGAGCCGGCACTGCTGCTCGGCGTCGATCCCGACCTGTTCGGCGTGCCGGCCCCGGCCCCCGACGTTTTCGCGGCGGTCGCGATGTTCGAGCCCTACATCGCCGCGTGCCTGGCCCGGGGCGAGCGCCTGCACGCGGTCACCCGGCACATGCTGGGGCTGTTCAACGGTCGGCCGGGCGCGCGGGCCTTCCGGCGCCACCTCTCGACCCACGGGATGCGCCCGGAGGCCGACCTCGCGACCCTGCGGGAGGCGGTGGCGCTGGTCTCCCGCGCCGTGCCCGAGGCGCGCGCCGCCTGAGCGCCGGCCCGGTCAGGGCCGGCGCAGGATCAGGCGGTCGCCCCGGACCTCGTAGCCGGACAGGCGCGACAGGAAGGTCTGGCCGAGGAGATTCGCCGAGAGCGCGCCCGGCTTGGCCACCATGGCGTTGACCCGCCGCTCGGTGATCGTCCCGACGCTGAGCGAGTCGAGCTGGGTCGGCGCCGCGTAGGTGACGCCGTTGGCGGTGGAGACGCGGGCGGTGAACTCGGCGGGCGCGGGCGTGAGCCCCAGCGCGGCGGCGTTCTCGGCGGTGAGCACGACGCTGCTCGCCCCGGTGTCGAACAGGAAGGGCTGCACCCGGCCGTTCACCTCGGCATCGACGCGGAAATCGCCGTCCGCCCGCCGTGTGACGGTGACCGAGCCGTCGGCGCCCGGGGTCGCGCTCCCCGGCCGGAGATCGCCGAGCACCCGGGCGCCGACGTCCTGGATCCGGTCGCGGTAGCTGTAACCGATCACCAGGGCGAGGCCGATCAGCGCCCAGGCCAGGAGCGCCTGGAGGTTCGCGCCGAGCCGGGCCGTGAATTGCCGCCAGAACCCAGCCACCACCAGGAGCAGGATCGTGCCGGTCCAGGCGAGGTTCGCCAACTGGTCGGGCCCGATCACGCCGCCGACGCTGTCGCTGCCGTCGCTGAGGACCAGGGCGACGAGAACCAGGGCGAGGGCCGCGAGGCCGAGATAGATCATGACGGCAGCGGCGCTTCCAGGGGCGCGAGGCGGGCGGCGCGCATCCGGGCCTCCAGCCCCGCCATCACGGCGCGGCGCTGCGCCTCCGACAGCGAGCCCCAGGCGGCGATCTCGTCGCGGGTCCGGCCGCAGCCGCAGCACAGGCCGGTCGCGGCGTCGAGGACGCAGACCTTGGTGCAGGGGGAGGACGGTTTCGGCGCGGGCGGCATCGGTGATCCTTGGCCGGGGGATCGTGGCCGGGTCAAGACGCGGCGGGATCTGTCAGTCCGCCACGCCCGCCGTCGCCGCCACCAGGGCCAGCAGGGCGGCGATCTCCGCGGCCTGCTGGCAGGCGCCGATGACGTCGCCGGTCTGCCCGCCGATCTGCGCGCGCGCCAGCCGGGTGAGGCCCAGTGCCGCGAGGCCGGCGCACAGGATCATCAGCGCGACCCCACCGAAGGGCAGGCCGAGCGGCACGGCGCCGAGCGCCAGCACCGCGCCGAGGCCGAGCGCGGTGGCGAGGCTCGCCCGGTCCGGGCGGCCGACCGAGGCGGAGAGGCCGCCCGGCCGCGCCGGCGCCAGCACCACCATCGGGGCGAGGGCGGCGACCCGCGACAGCGCGGCCGCCAGGATCAGGCCGGTCACGGCCGCGTGGCCGGTCCGGTCGAGGAGCGTCGCCAGGGCGCCGATCCGCAGGGCCAGCGCCAGGACCAGGGCCGCGCCGCCGTAGGCGCCGATCCGGCTGTCGCGCATGATCTCCAGGCGGCGCTCCCGCGTGGCGCCGCCGCCGAACCCGTCCGCGACGTCGGCGAGCCCGTCCTCGTGGAGGGCGCCGGTCGCCACCACCGCGACCGCCACCGCGAGGGTCGCGGCCAGGAACGGCCCGAGCCCGACGGCCCAGCCGGCCGCCAGCACCAGGGCGGCGGGCAGCGCCAGGATCAGGCCGGCCAGCGGCAGCATCCGCGGCAGGGTGGTGAAGTCGGGGCTCCGGTGCGGGTCCGGCTCGCCGGGCAGTTGCGGCACCGGCAGGCGGGAGTAGAAGCGCAGGCACCCGGCGAGGTCGTAGAGGGCGCCGCGCCCGGGCCAGTCGGCCTCCCCGCCGGTCTGCCTGTCCATCGCGGTCTCTCGCATCCGCCCGCCACCGCGCGCCGCTCCCGTATAGTCTCCCCGTCCGGGGGCGCCCACAGGAAATCATCGCCGCCATGACCGATTCGAAGACCGACCCGATGACCGCGCCCGAGCCCGGCCCCTTCGCCGACATCCGCAACCTGCTGACGGCGATGCCCGGCCCCGACGCGGAGGCGAAGGCCGCCGTCGCGGCCCGGGACGCGACCCTGACGAAACCCGCCGGTTCGCTGGGTCGCCTGGAGAGCCTCGTGACGTGGCTGGCGGCGTGGCAGGGCAAGGCGCCGCCGACCTTCGACCGGCCGCTGGTCTGCGTCTTCGCCGGCAGCCACGGGGTCACGCGCCGCGGCGTCTCGGCCTTCCCGGACGCGGTCAACCGGCAGATGCTCGACAACTTCGCCGCCGGGGGCGGGGCGATCAACCAGATCTGCGCGGCCTACGGCCTCGGCTTCAAGGTGTTCGACCTCGCCCTCGACATGCCCACCGGCGACATCACGGAGGGGCCGGCCCTCGACGAGCGCGCCACGGTCGCCACCATGGCGTTCGGCATGGAGGCGGTGGCCGCCGGCACCGACTGCCTCGGCATCGGCGAGATGGGTATCGGCAACACCACGGTGGCGGCCGCCCTCTACGCCGCCCTGTTCGGCGGCGATCCCGCCCACTGGGTCGGGCGCGGCACCGGGGTCGACCGGGACGGCCTGTCCCGGAAGGTCGCGGCCGTGGAGGCGGCGCTCGCGCACCATGCCGGCCACCTCGACGACCCGCTCCAGGTCCTGGCGCGCCTCGGCGGGCGGGAGATCGCCGCCATGGCGGGGGCGATCCTGGCCGCGCGGCTGCAGCGCATCCCGGTGGTGATCGACGGCTACGTGGCCACCGCCGCGGCGGCCGTGCTGCACGCCGCCGACCCGGCCGCCCTGGACCACTGCCTCGCCGGCCACGTCTCGGCGGAGGGCGTCCACGCCGAGGTTCTGGAGCGGCTCGGGCTGGTGCCGCTGCTGGCGCTCGGCATGCGCCTCGGCGAGGCCTCGGGCGCCGGCATGGCGATGGGCCTGCTGAAGGGCGCGCTCGCCTGCCACACCGGCATGGCGACCTTCGCGCAGGCCGGTGTGTCCGAGAAGGGCGCGGGCTGAAGACGCAGGGGCATCCGCACCCTCGCGTCTTCGCGAGCGGCGCGAAGCGATCCAGCGGCGCCCCGCCCATCAGCGCCCCGCTGCCCTGGGTTGCTTCGCTGCGCTCGCGAAGACGAACCGTCCTCGGGAGCGCCCTGATCAGGCGGTCTTCTCGATGTTCCAGAAGAACTGCACGGGCGCCATGACCATGCCCTTGAGCTTCGCGCTGACGGCCATCGGCTGCTGAACGAGGCCCGCGGGCGCGTAGGGCACGACCGCGAAGGCCCGCTCCTCGATGCGCGCGGCGAGCGCCTTCTGCTGCGCCTCGTCGCCGGTGGCGATCCAGTCGCTGCGCAGGCTCTCCAGGGTCGGGTCGTCCGGCCAGCCGAACCACGCGGCCTGACCGTTGGCGCGGATCAGCGGGTGCAGCGCCGGGTTCAGCACGTCCGCCCCCGACCAGAGGGTGTGGAACAGGGACCAGCCCCCGGCATCGACCGGCCCGCGATTGCCGCGGCGGGCGATGAAGCTGCCCCAGTCGGTCGAGACCAGATCGACGTTCATGCCGAGCTGCTTGAGCAGGTCCTGGGTCACCAGCGACTGGTTGTAGGCGATCGGCTGGTCGGCCGGGGCCAGCAGGACCACGCGCTCGCCCTTGTAGCCGGCCTGGGCCAGCATCGCCTTGGCCTTGGCGAGGTCCGCCTGCATGGCGGCGGCCCCGCCGGCCCCGGTCGACATCGGCGAGCCGGGCGTGAAGAAGGTCTTGGCCTCCCGGTAGTATTCGGGGCTGCCGACCACCGCCTGCATGTAGTCGTCCTGCTTCATGGCCATCATCACGGCCCGGCGGATCTCGGGATTGTTGAACGGCGGCTGCGTGTGGTTGAACCGCATCAGCAGGATCAGCCCGAGCGGCACGTTGCGGATCTCGATCCCCGGCTTGCCCTTGAGGACCGGGATCAGGTCGATCGCCGGCTGCTCGTACCAGTCGACCGCCCCCTGGATCATCGCGCCCACCGCGGCCGAGGCCTCGGTGATGGCGAGCCACTCGATCCGGTCGACCTTGGCGACCTTGCCGCCGGCCGCCCAGGAGGGCGCCTCCTCGCGGGGGCGGTAGCCGGCGTGGCGGGTGTAGATCGCGTTCTGGCCGGGGATCCATTCCCGCGCCTCGAAGCGCCACGGCCCGGAGCCCGTGGCGTCGGCGATCGGCTTGGACGCGTCCTGGAGGGCGACGCGCTCCGGCATGATGAACGGCACGTTGGAGGACAGCTTGCCGAGCGCCGCCGGGAGGAGGGGGAACGGCTTCTTCAGCGCGATGGTGAAGGTCCGCGCGTCCTCCTGGCCGTAGCCCTCCACGAAGCCCGCCAGGGTCTGGCCGAACGCGTCCCGCTTGGACCAGCGCGCGATGGACGCGATGCAGTCCTTGGCCTCGACCGGCGAGCCGTCGTGGAAGGTGAGGCCGTCCCGGAGATGGAAGGTCCAGCGCAGGCCGTCGGGCGCGGTCTGCCACGCGCTGACCATCTGCGGCTGGATTTGGAAATTCTCGTCGGTGGCGAACAGCGTGTCGTAGACGAGATAGCCGTGGTTGCGGATGACGTAGCTCGTGGCGACGATCGGATCGAGGGACGGCAGGGGCGTCGACGGGATGAAGCGCAGCACGCTGCCGCCGCCGGGCTGGGCCCGGACCAGGTGCGGGAGGCCGAGGCCGGCGGCCGCGCCGGCGGTTCCGGCCAGTATCTGGCGGCGGGAGAGCGTCATCGCGGGCACCCTTGTCCTGATCGAGCCCGTTGCCCGATTGATTTTATACAATTTCAACACCGGAGCTCCGCCGTCAAGGGTCCTGCGGAGCACCGGGAGCCGACCGGGAGCGAGACGATGAAGAACCGGACCATCGCGGGTTCGATCGGGACCGAGATCCGGCGGCGCATCCTCGACGGCCGCTACCCGGCGGGCTCGCAGCTCCGCCAGGACGGACTCGCGGCGGAGTTCGGGGCCAGCCGGATCCCGGTGCGCGAGGCCCTGTTCCAGCTCGAGGCCGAGGGCCTCGTCCGGATCCTGCCCCATCGCGGCGCCATGGTGGCGCCCCTCTCGCCGGCGGACGCCGCCGAGGCCCTCGAGCTCCGGGGCGCCCTCGAGCCGCGCCTCCTGGCCCTCTCGGCGCCCCGCCTGACCGCCGACGACTTCGCCCGGGCCGACGCCCTGCTGGAGGAGTACGCCGCGGCCCTGCGGGCGGGCGCGACGGCGCGCTGGGGCGCCCTCAACACCGAGCTGCACCTCCTCCTCTACAGCCGGGCGGAGCGTCCCCGCGCCCTCGGGCTGGTCGGCTCCCTGCTGGCCGAGTGCGACCGCTACACCCGCCTCCAGCTCTCCACCGACGGCGCCGAGCTGGAGCGGGCCGACCGCGAGCACCGCGAGATCGTCCGGCTGTGCCGGAACGGCCACGTCTCGGCCGCCCGTGCCCTCCTGACCGACCACATCGACCACGTCGCCGCCGCGCTGATGGCGTTCCTCGGGGCCGCGCCCGGCCCGGCCCGCGAGACCGGGATTGTATAAAATCCTTGCCAGACTCGCGCGGCGCTGCCATGGAGGGGCGTGCCGCCCCGCGAGGCCCGCAAGGCCGGCCGGGACGATCCCACCTCCCAGCAGGCGAGCCGGCGATGGCCTTCGATCGACACATCTTCTCCGGCACGATCCCGGCCCTGATGACGCCCTGCCGGCCGGACCGGACGCCCGACCTCGACGCCCTGGCGCGCAAGGGGCGGGAACTCGTCGATGCCGGCATGTCGGCGGTCGTCTACTGCGGCTCGATGGGCGACTGGCCGCTGCTCACCGACGAGGAGCGGATGGCGGGCGTCGAGCGGCTGCTCGCCGCCGGCGTCCCGGTGATCGTCGGGACCGGCGCGCAGAACCCGAAGCGGGCCGCGGCGCTCGCGGCGCACGCCAAGGCGGCCGGCGCCCACGGCCTGATGATCATCCCGCGCGTCCTGTCGCGCGGCAGCTCGGCCGCGGCCCAGGAGGCGCATTTCGGCGGCATCCTGGAGGCCGCCGTCGACCTGCCGTCGGTGATCTACAACAGCCCCTACTACGGGTTCGAGACCCGGGCGGACCTGTTCTTCCGCCTGCGCGCCCGCCACCCGCACCTCGTCGGCTTCAAGGAGTTCGGCGGCGCGGCCTCGCTCACCTACGCGGCCGAGCACATCACCGGCCAGTCGCCCGACATCACCCTGATGGTCGGCGTGGATACCCAGGTGGTGCACGGCTACGTCCATTGCGGCGCCCGGGGCGCCATCACGGGTATCGGCAACGTCCTGCCGCGGGAGGTGCTCCACCTCGTCGCCCTGTGCGAGAAGGCCGCCGCGGGCGACGTCCCGGCCCGGCGCCGGGCCGAGGAACTCGACGCCGCCCTGGCGATCCTGTCGAGCTTCGACGAGGGGACGGATCTCGTCCTCTACTACAAGCACCTGATGGTGCTGGAGGGGAACCCGGAATACGCGCTCCACTTCAACGCCACCGACGCGCTGAGCGCCGGTCAGCGCCACTACGCGGAGACGCAGCTGCGCCTGTTCAAGGCGTGGTACGCGCGCTGGTCGGAGGAGACCGCCGGGGCCTGATCCCCGGCCGCGGCCGAACGCAGGGCAGCCCGTCTTTGCGCGGGACCGCCCGTCGGCGCTATGGCGGGTGCGAGATCGGCCACATCCGCGAACCCTCCCATGAAGATCACCCAAGCCTTCACCTTCGAGGCGGCCCACCGGCTGCCGAACGTGCCCGAGACCCATCGCTGCCACCGGATGCACGGGCATTCCTACCGGGTCGAGCTGACGGTCGCCGGCCCGGTCGATCCCCGGACCGGCTGGGTGATCGACTTCTACGACATCGAATCGATCTTCGGGCCGCTCCTCGCCCGACTCGACCACCACTGCCTCAACGAGATCGAGGGGCTGGAGAACCCGACCGCCGAGAACATCGCGGCCTGGATCTGGCATCGCCTGCGGCCGGACCTGCCGGGGCTTGCCCTGGTGCGTGTCGCCGAGACCCCGATGTCCTGGGCGGAGTACGATGGCGAATGACCCTGTCGGGCCCGGCGACCGCGCCGCGCTGGTGCTGTTCTCCGGGGGCCAGGATTCGGCCACCTGCCTGGCCTGGGCGCTGGACCGGTTCGACCATGTCGAGACCCTCGGCTTCGACTACGGCCAGCGCCACCGGGTCGAGCTCGACCGCCGCGCGGCCCTGCGGGCGGGCACGACCGCCCTCGACCCCGCCTGGGCGGCCCGCCTCGGGGACGACCACACGCTCGCCCTCGACGCCCTCGGGCAGGTGTCCGAGACGGCGCTGACCCGGGAAGCCGCGATCGGCTACGAGGCGTCGGGCCTGCCCAACACCTTCGTGCCCGGCCGCAACCTCGTGTTCCTGACCTTCGCGGCGGCGCTCGCCTACCGGCGAGGGCTCCGGCACGTCGTCGGCGGCATGTGCGAGACCGACTATTCCGGCTACCCGGATTGCCGCGACGACACGATCAAGGCCCTGCAGGTGGCGCTGAACCTCGGCATGGAGCGGCGCTTCGTGCTGCACACGCCGCTGATGTGGCTCGACAAGGCGCAGACCTGGGAACTGGCCGAGAGCCTCGGCGGGCGGGCGCTGGTCGACCTGATCGTCGAGGAGAGCCACACCTGCTACCTCGGCGAGCGCGGGCAGCGGCATCCCTGGGGCTACGGCTGCGGGACCTGCCCGGCCTGCCGCCTGCGGGCGGACGGCTACGCCCGGTTCACTGCGGCCTGAGGCCGTCGACCAGCACCGCCAGCGTCCCCCGGAAGGCGTCGGGGCTCGCGAACAGGCGCTCCATCAGGAGCGCCCCCTCCAGGGTGGCGACGACGTAGCGGGCGAGCGCCGCCGGATCCGCGCCGCCGCGGACGCTCCCGTCCGCCTGGCCCGCGCGCAGGACCGTCTCCAGCCACGCGAGGTGGTCCGCGAAGAAGGCCGCGATGTCCCGGCGCAGGCGCTCGGGCAGGGCCTCGCCCTCGATGGCCAGCGCCGCGCAGAGGCAGCCGAGCCCCTGCTCGACGCCGCCGAGATAGAGCCGCCCGTAGGCCTCGATCCGCCCCGGCCCGTCCGGCACGTCCCGGTGGATCGCCTCCAGGGCCGCGGCGTAGCGCGCCGCGTAGGCCGCCACCAGGGCGGCCCCGAGATCGACCTTGGTGGGGAAGTGGTGGTGGATGCTCGCCTTGCGGATCCCCACCGCCGCCGCGAGGTCGGCGTAGCTGAAGCCGGCGAAGCCGCGGCCCCGCACCAGGGTCTCGGCCTGCATCAGCAGCTCGGCGCGGGTATCCCTCATCGCGGCGATCGTCGCTCCAAACCCACCCGCCTCATCGCACGGAGTCACGCGAACGTGCACGCGCCCCGGCGACCGGCACACGGCGGCCCCTTGACGGGCGACGAATCTACCTACTTAATGGTAGACAATCAAGATCGGGAGGTTTCGGCATGACGGCACGAGCCGTCCATCCGAGGACGCTGGCCGCCGGGCCGACGCGACGGCACGCCCTCTTCGCGGGGCTCTGCCTGTGCTGCCTGCCGACGCTGGGCCGCGCCGCCGAGAGCTTCACGATGGAGGAGGTCGGGCCGGGCCTGTACGTGCGCAAGGGCCTGATCGCCGACGCCACGCCCGAGAATGCCGACGCCATCGCCAATATCGGCTTCCTCGTCGGCAGGACCGGCGTGGTGGTGACCGAGTCCGGCGGCAGCCTCGCCGACGGCCAGTGGCTGCGCGCCGAGATCGCCAAGCGCACGGACAAGCCGATCACCCACGTGGTGCTGACCCACGTCCACCCGGACCACGTCTTCGGGGCGGGGGCCTTCGTCCAGGACAAGCCGGTCTTCATCGGCCACGCCAAGCTCACCGAGGCGCTGGCGGCCCGGGGCGAGTTCTACCGCAAGCGGCTGATCGATCTGCTCGGCGAGGACCGGACCGGTCCGGTGGTCTACCCGACGATGAGCGTCGCCGACACGGCCGAGATCGACCTCGGCGACCGACGCCTGACCTTCACGGCCCACGGCCCGGCGCACACCACCTCGGACCTGTCGATGATCGATTCCGGCAGCGGCCTGCTGTTCCCCGCCGACCTGCTGTTCGTGAACCGGATCCCGTCCCTCGACGGCAGCCTCAAGGGCTGGCTGCGGGAGATCGAGCGCCTGAAGGCCATGGGTCCCGCCCGGGCCGTGCCGGGCCACGGCCCCGTCGCGGTCGACCTCGCCCCGGCGCTCGCCGACCTCTCCGGCTACCTGACCGCCCTGCGCGACGGCACCCGGGCGGCGATCGCCAAGGACGTCCCCATCGAGAAGGCGGTGACCCGCGTCGCGGCGGACCAGCGCGACAGGTGGGCCCTGTTCGACACCTACAACGGCCGCAACGTCACCGTGGCCTACCAGGAACTCGAGTGGGAATAGGTTTCGGGATCCCCATATCCAAGCCAATCGGGAGGCACGCCATGACGCACAGGATCGGACAGACCTTCTCCACCCTCGCCCTCGGCCTCGTCCTGGCGACCACGGCCCTGTCCGGACCGCTCGCCGGCGCCGCGCGGGCAGCCGGCGCCTCCGACACCGACCAGGAGCGGGCGGCCCGCTGGCAGGAGATCGCCAAGTCGATCTTCGGCGACCGCCAGATCGCCCCGACCGACAGCCTCGTGAAGATCGAGGCGCCCGCCCGGGCGCTCGACGCCGCCCTGGTGCCGATCACCCTGACCATGCCCAACGACGGGCAGATCAAGGCGGTCTCGCTGATCATCGACGACAACCCGGCGCCCTACGCGGCCAAGTTCGAGTTCGGGCCGGCCGCCGACCCGGCGGAGCTGAAGCTGCGCGTGCGGGTCAACAACTACACCGACATGCACGCCGTGGTGGAGACGACGGACGGCAAGCTCTACGAGGCCAAGCAGTTCGTGAAGGCCTCCGGCGGCTGCTCGGCCCCGATGGGCATGAGCGACGAGGAGGCCATGAAGGGCATGGGCGACATGCGCATGAAGTTCGCCGAGACGGCGGCCGGCAAGCCCGTCGAGGCGACGCTGATGATCCGCCACCCGAACTTCTCCGGCATGCAGATGAACCAGGTGACCCGCGACTACACGCCGGCGCGCTACATCGACAAGCTGACCGTCTCGGCGGGCGACCGGAAGGTCTTCACCATGACGGGCGACATCTCGATCGCGTCGAACCCGGTGATCAACTTCGCGTTCAAGCCGGACGGCAAGCCGATCCAGGTGGCGGCCTCCGACAACCAGGGCGGCCAGTGGCAGCACAGCTTCACCCCGCCGAGCCCGACGAACTGACCATGCGGCGCCTCCTCCTGACCGGCCGGGCCGCGGCGGCCTGCGCCGCGCTCCTCTGCCTCGCCGCGGCCCCGGCCGACTCCCCGGTGAACGTCCCCGAGCCGGAGGGCCTCTACGCCGGTCCCCCGAAGGGCTACACGCCGCCGACCCTCAAGGGCGCCGCGGTGGTCGACGCCGACGCCGTCGCCGCCCTGATGGCCGGGCCCGACAAGCCGGTGCTGCTCGACGTGGCGGCGCCGGACCGCAAGCCGTCGAACTTCCCGGAGGGCCGCCTCTGGCTGCCGGTGCATCCGTCGATCCCCGGCGCCGTCTGGATGCCGGAGGCCGGCGCCGAGCCCCTGGCGCCGGCGCGCGAGGCGCTGTTCTACGCCCGCGTCGCGGCCCTGACCGGGGGCGACAAGGCCAAGCCCGTCGTGGTGTTCTGCCACGTCGAGTGCTGGGGCAGCTGGAACGCCGCCAAGCGGCTGGTGCTGAAGGGCTATACCGGCGTGCGCTGGTTCCCGCAGGGGGTCGAGGGCTGGCAGGAGCAGCACGAGACCGCGAACCTGACGGTCGATCCGGACTGGAAGGCGGGTGCCGAGCCGCAAGCGGGGCGCTGACCCGCGGCGCCGGGCCATGTAAGAGAGGCCCGGAACGAGGCTCACGGAGCGGGCGCGCCCGCTCCCGGGCGGGAGAGGGGACCCGCGCCTCGTCCTGGGTGGCCGGAATGAGGTCTGAACCATGTCGCAGGTCGTGCAGTCCCGACGGCTCCGGGCGATCGATATCGGCAAGCGCAAGGCCGAGGGGCGCAAGATCATCGCGCTCACCGCCTACCACGCCCACACGGCCGGCATCGTCGATCCCTATTGCGACTTCATCCTCGTGGGCGATTCCCTCGGCATGGTCATGCACGGGATGGAATCGACGATCCCCGTGACCCTGGAGATGATGATCCTCCAGGCCCAGGCGGTGATCCGCGGCACCGAGAAGGCGCTGGTCGTGGTCGACATGCCGTTCGGCTCCTACGAGGCGAGCCGGGAGCAGGCCTTCCTGAACGCCTCCCGGGTCCTGAAGGAGACCGGCGCCGGCGCGATCAAGATGGAGGGCGGCGCCCATTTCGCCGAGACGGTGGCGTTCCTCGTCCAGCGCGGCGTTCCGGTGATGGGCCATATCGGCCTCACCCCGCAGGCGGTGAACACGATGGGCGGCTTCAAGGTGCAGGGCCGGGGGCCGGACGACGAGCGCCGACTCCTGGAGGATGCCCGCGCCATCTCGGAGGCCGGCGCCTTCGCGATCGTGCTCGAGGGCATCGTCGAGCCGGTGGCGCGGGCGATCGCGTCCTCGCCCCGGGTCACCGCCGCCACGATCGGCATCGGCGCCTCGGCGGTCTGCGACGGGCAGATCCTGGTTCTGGAGGACATGCTCGGGCTGTCCGAGCGCACGCCGAAATTCGTGCGCCAGTTCGGGAGCCTGCGGACCCACATCGAGGACGCCGTGAAGGCCTACGCCGACGAGGTCCGGGCCGGGCGGTTCCCGGCCGACGACCACACCTACGGGTAGGGCAGGGCGGCCCATGAAGTGCGTGATCGGGCCGTGGAGCGCTGCCGCCGCGTGGCCTGTCCGCGCGCTCGCGGTCTGCGCCGCGGTCGCCGGACCGGGAGCGGCGCGGGCACTGGAGAATCCGGCCTCGGCCTTCTGCGCGACGATGGGCGGGCAGTCGATCCTCGCGAAGCTGCCCGACGGCGGCACGATCGGGCTCTGCGCCCTTCCGGGCCGGAAGATCGTCGAGGAATGGACGCTGTACCGGATGCTCCACGGCGTGAAGCCGGCACCCGGCGCCGACCCGTTCCGGTAGCCCGGCCGGCCCGGTCCCCGAACAGTCCTCATCCGTGGCCATCGGGCCGGCGTGAGTGATCTCGGCCGCCCGACGAGGCCACTCTCGTCGTGCGCGCTCTCTCAGGCGGGATCGACGACCCATGCGGCGGGCCCGATCGCGCCGGCGCCGCGTCCGCGCGTGCCTCGCCCTCGGCCTGATCGCGGCCGGGACGGGAGCCGGTCGACCCCGACACGGTCGTCCGGATCGCCTCCCTGACCGAGCCCGTGACCGCGACGGTCGCGGCGGCCCTGGCGGGCGACGCGCTCGACGCCGGCGGGCTCGGCACCCTCGCGCGGCGGGACGGATCGCCGCCGTCACCCCGCGCGCCGCGACGGCAGCCGCAGGCCCGGGGCCGGGCGCTCCAGCAGCACCTCCCGGCGGAAGCGCACCAGCCGCGCCGGCCGGCCGGCGGCGCCGCTGGTGACGCTCTCGGTCTCCTCCACCAGCCCCTGCTGGGCCACGAGGCGCCGGAAATTCTGCTTGTGCAGCTGCGTCCCCGACAGGGCCTCCACGGTCTTCTGCAGCTGCAGCAGGGTGAACTCCGGCGGCATCAGCTCGAACACCACCGGGCGGTACTTGATCTTGCCCCGCAGCCGGCCGATCGCGGTGGCGAGCACCCGCCGGTGGTCGAAGGCCATGGGCACGCCGGTCGGGTCGTTCGGCAGGGCCGGGCCCGGATTGCCCTTCGCCTCCGGGATCAGCCCGGCCTCGAACAGCAGCTCGTAGCGCTCCAGGACGCGCTCCTCGTTCCACGTGCCGCCGTTCATGCCGAAGGTCAGGCCGAGGCGGTCCAGGCGGCGGGTCCGCGCGGCGCAATCCTCGGGCTCGGACGCCCATTCGGCGAGCCGCGCCTCGATGGCGTCGAGCTGGCGCGGGCGCCCCTGCCGGAAATCCTCGTAGGGCAGGTAGCGGTACCAGTTCTGCCACGCGGCCTCGGCGAGCCCCGCCGGCCGCTCCTCGCGGACGAGCGCCAGATAGGCCACCGAGAGCGAGTGCACCCCCGACAGGGTCGCCGTGCCGGAGCGGTCGCGGTCGCCGAAGGTGTAGAGCTGCTCCACGTAGCCGAGGCGCTGGTGCGTCTGCCGCTCCACCCAGGCGCGCAGGCCGCGCTCCAGCGTGGCGTGCTCGGGGACGAGGGGACCGGCCGGCAGGCCGTCGCCGCGGCCGGGCGCCTGGTCCGGGACCCGGATCGTCAGGGCGCGCGGCTCCCCCTTGGTCGCGGCGACGATCACCGCGACGAGGCCTACGGAGGAGCGCTCCGGCGGGGCCTGCCCCCCGCGCGCGTCCGTCTGCGTCGCGGCACCCGTCATCGTTCCTCGACCGTCCGTCCCCCGGGATGCGCCGTAGCGGATCCCGCCTATAGGGGGGCAGGATCGCCGCGCGTCAACGCCGCCGTATGACGGAGCGGGGGGCCCCGTCGACGCACCGCGCGCCGACGGCCGCTTGCCAACGCGGCGAGGCCTGCCCAAACAGGGGCCGGGGCGGGCCGGCACGGGGCCGGCCGAGGCGGATCGAGCGACGACAGCGATGCCAGCGAGCGCGACTTCCCCCGCGAATTCCCCTGCGAATTCCCCTGCGAATTCCCCTGCGAATTCCCCTGCGAATTCCCCTGCGAATTCCCCCGCGCCGTCCTCCGCGGCCGGCAGCCGGGCCGTCGACCTGCGCCTCTACGGGCTCCTCGATGTCGGCGTCTGCGGCGCCGACGGGGCGCGGCTGGCGGAACTCGGCGCGGAGGCGGTGGCGGGAGGCTGCACCCTGCTCCAGTACCGCGAGAAGGACATCGCCGATGCCCGCGCCGCCCTGGCGCGGATCCGGGCGATCCTGGCAGCGGTGGGCGGCCGCGTCCCGGTCCTCGTCAACGACCGCGTCGACCTCGCCCTGGCGGCCGGAGCCGACGGGGTGCATCTCGGCCAGAGCGACCTCCACCCGGCCGACGCGCGCCGGCTCCTGGGGGAGGGCGCGATCATCGGCCTCACCCTGAAGAAGCCCGCCCAGGCCGACGAGCTGTACCGGCTGCCCGTCGACTACGCCTGCATCGGCGGCGTGTTCGCCACCACCAGCAAGGACAACCCCGACCCGCCGGTGGGCCTCGACGGCTTCGCCAGCATCGCCTTCCGCGCCCGCCTCGCCCGTGGGGCCGGCCTGCCGCTCGGCGCCATCGCGGGGATCGGCCTCGACAACGCCGCCGCGGTCGTCGCCGCGGGGGCGGACGGCGTCGCGGTCATCACCGCCCTGTTCGGCGCCGACTCGGTGCGCCAGCGCGCCCACGACCTGCGCGCGCGGATCGACGGCGCCCTGGCGGAGCGGGCCGGCGCCCGATGAGCGGCCCGGCGCCCATCGCGGTCACGATCGCGGGCTCGGATTCCGGCGGCGGTGCCGGCATCCAGGCGGACCTCAAGACCTTCTCGGCGCTGGGCGTCTACGGCGCCAGCGTGATCACGGCCCTGACCGCGCAGAACACGATCGGCGTCCAGGGCATCCACGACGTGCCGGCGGATTTCGTCGCCCGGCAGATCGACAGCGTGTTCGCCGACCTCGCCGTGAAGGCCGTGAAGATCGGCATGCTGTCGCAGACCGCGGTGATCGCGGCGGTCGCCGAAGGCCTGGCGCGGCGCGCCGGAGCGATCCCGGTGGTCCTCGATCCGGTGATGGTCGCCACCAGCGGCGACCGGCTGATCACCGACGCCGCCGTGGCGACGCTGCGCGAGCGGCTGCTGCCCCGGGCCGACCTGATCACCCCCAACCTGCCGGAGGCGGCGGTGCTCCTCGGCGAGCCCGTCGCCGCGGACGCGGCGGCGATCGTGGCCCAGGCGCGCCGGCTGGTCGCCCTCGGCGCCAGGGCGGTGCTGATCAAGGGCGGCCACGGCACGGGGCGGGAGAGCATCGACCACCTCGTGACGGCGGACGGCGCCCTGCGGACCCTGTCGGCGCCGCGGATCGCGACGCGCAACACACACGGCACCGGCTGCACGCTCTCGGCCGCGGTCGCGGCGGGCCTCGCCCAGGGCCTGGCGCTGCCGGAGGCGGTGGCGGAGGCCAAGGCCTACCTCACGGCCGCCCTCGCGGCGGCGGACAGCCTCGCGGTCGGAACGGGGCACGGGCCGGTCCACCACTTCCACGCCGTCTGGTCCTAGGCCGGTCCTGGGCCGGTGCTGGGCCGGTCCTGGGCCGGCGCTTTCCGGTGCGCACGCCGCTGCGCGCGCCGGGCGCCGCCTTGCAACCGGGCGTCGATTGCGTTTGAAGAAGCGCACGATCGTTCGGATAACGGAACGGTGCAGGCGGATCGGGGACGATGCAGGATCAGGCGGAACGGCCCGACCGGGCGCGCGGGCGCGACCTGCTGACCGGGGCGCAGGCGCTCTCCGGCCAGCTCGGCAAGACCATCCAGCGGCTGCGCAAGGCCTACAACCTCTCGCTCTCGGAACTCGCCGAGCAGTCCGGCGTGGCCAAGTCGATCATCAGCCAGATCGAGCGCAACGAGACCAACCCGACGCTGGCGACGATCTGGCGCCTGTCCCAGGCCCTCGACGTGTCGATCGAGCGGGTGCTGGCGGCCGGCGACGAGGAGCCGTTCATCGAGAAGACCTCCCGGGCCGACACGCCGATCCTCGTCTCCGAGGACGGGAAGGTGCGGCTGGCGATCATCGGCTGGCTCAAGACGATCGAGTGGCTGCAATGGTACGAGGTCACGGCCGATCCGGGCGGCGTCCTCGACTCGGACCCGCACCAGCGCGGCTCGGTGGAATCCCTCTCGGTCACCGAGGGCGCGTTCGAGGTCGAGATCGGCGGCGTCGTGCAGCGGGCGCGGGCCGGCGAGACCCTGCGCTACCGCTGTGACCGGCCCCACCTCGTGCGCTGCACGGACGGCCCGGCCCGGGCCACCATGGTGGTGATCATGAAGGCCGCCGTGATGGAGTGAGGCGGCCCGGCCGAGCCCCGGTCAAGCCCCCGGTCAGCGCTCCGGACTGGCGGCGGCGCCCGGCGCGAGGGCGCGCATGCGGTAGTCGCGGGGGCTCAGGCCGTAGCGCTCTTTGAAGCGGCGGGAGAAGTGGGACTGGCTGAGGAAGCCGCAGCCATACGCCAGGGTCCCCAGCGGCATGTGGAGGCAGCCCGGATCGGCCAAGCGCTTGGCGGCCGCCTCGAGCCTGCGGTGCCAGATCCAGTCGGCGATGTGCCGGTCCTGCGCGCGGAACAGCGCCTGCAGCCGGCGCAGGGACACGCCGGCCGCGGCCGCGAGCCGGGGCGGGTCCAGGGTCGGATCGTGGAGATGGGCCTCGAGATAGGCCCGGGCGCGCTGCACCACGACGCTGTCCTGGACGGGCTGCTGCGCCTCCCGCGCGAGCCGCTCCGCGAGGCTGGCGACGATGAGGTCGAGCCCCGTGGAGACCATGCTCTCGGCCACCTGGGGCGTCAGCCGGTCGCCCAGGCTGAGCAGGTTGCCCAGGAACGACCGGGTCAGGGTCGCGGTCGGCAGATCGCCGCCGACAGTCACGCCGGCGAACAGGCGTGCGGAGCCCAGAGCCCCCTCCAGCCGCTCCCGCGGGATCCCGATGGCCAGCACCTCGCTGTAGCCGCCGTGCTCGATCGTCCAGGGTGTATTCGTATCCCGGATCGAGAAGTCGCCGACCCGATCCGTGCTCGACCGATCGTACTGATCCGCGCGGACCTGTCCCGAGAGCACGATGCTCATGAACAGGTGGTCAGTCTTGTGGTTCTCATGGCGAAGCGTGCGCGGCGTCGTGGCCGCCCGCAGGTTGCGCAGCGCGAATTTCGTGAAGACCAGGCCGCCGATACTGGCTCCCTCGATCGTCGCGTGAAACGGATCGTCGTTGAGACGGTCCTGCGCCATCGGAACCAGGCGATCTTCGCAGACGTCTCGCCACAGGCGAAACCTATCCTTCTCCGATACACCTTCGGTTGAGAACAGAGTCTGCATCGCGGCAGCCGTATGACCGCGATTGCTGCGAACCGCAACCGCGCCCCGTCCACGCACGCCGCCGCGGCGCCGCGGGACACGGATTGATCGGCAGGAAATCCCGCGCGCCCACGATGGACCGTCGGGCCCGTCCCATCACCCGTGGCGCCTGTCGGGCCGTGGAGCGGATCCGCACGGCTGGCATTCGGAAGACGTTCCGTCGCGAGCGCCCCGCCCCGGCGGGGGCGTCGGCGCGGGCCGGCCGCGGGGCCTCAGCGCCCGCTGTTCACCCAGCGCACCACGTCGGCCAGCACGACGGTCAGCGCCTGATCGAGGGCGCGGGCGCCGCTGCCGGCATCGATCTTGGACACCGGGACGCGGGCCGTGAAGATCCGCGCTGCCGCGACCCTGCCGGTGCCGTCGGCCACGAGCTTCAGCGACAGGTCGACCACGGCCTCGCCGGTCCCGGACTGCACGTCGAAGGCGCGGATCTCGCTGATCAGCTGGTAATCGGCCACGACCTTGTCGCCGGGCCGGCTCACGGAGCGGAGCCGCCCGGAATTCTCCAGGCTCTGGATGAGCCGCGTCTGGATCAGGCGCGGCAGCCGGTCGGCCCACTGGCCGCCGCCCAGGAAGGACAGGGCGCCGCCGTTCTCGCGGACGATGATCCGGTCGGCCTCGAAGGGCTGGATGCTCACCGGCTCCGAGACCACGATCGAGCGGCCGGCCGCGATCGGCCGCCCCGCGGCCGGCAGCGCCGCGAGGTCGAAGGTGAGGGGCGCCGCGCCGCCGCAGCCGCCCAGGAAGGCGGCGAGCAGCGCGGCGGCGGCGATGTGGGACGAGCGGACCATACGCATGACCTGAGGGACCCCGCCGGCGAACGGCGGAGCTGTATAAGCTATGCGGTTAAAACTAATCCGCCGCGGCATCCGTGCCGTGCGCCGGGACACATCCGCCCGGCGACGCGGCATTTCACCGGCCACCGTTGTATTCAGGCAACGAAGGCTTGCCGCCGAAGATCACCTGGCTCGGGTCGCGCTCCAGGCTGCGCACCGTGCGGTTGAGGGTGCTCAGCGTCCGCTGCCCGTCCCCCGACAGGGCCTCCACCTCCCGGCGGCCGGTGCCGCTCAGCCGGCCGAAATTGGCCGAGATGCTGGCGGTGCGCTTGTCGAGGTTCTCCGACATGGTCCGGAACGCCTTGCCGGCGTCGCGCACCGAGATCGCCGCCGCGCGGATCTCCGCGAAGGTGCTGGAGCCCTCCTGGCCGGAGGCCGAGCCCAGGAAGCTCTCGGCCCCGTTGAGCACGGCGTCGATCTTGTCGGCCGAGGCGCTGAGCTTGCCGGCGAGCAGCCGGGCGTCGTGCAGGCCGGCCTCGATGTCGGGGCTGGCCTTGGACAGGGCGGCCGAGAAGCGGTCGGCGTTGTCGATCACCCGGCCGAGCTTGGCCCCGTCCACGGCCTTGACCAGCGCGGAGATGTTCGGGCCGGCATCGGCCAGCGTCTTCGAGAAGGTCTCGACATTGGCGAGCGACCGGTTGATCGCCCCCTCGTTGGCGGAGACGAGCCGGTCGAGGCGGGCCAGCATGTCGTCGGCCCGCTGCGCCACCTGGCGGGCCAGCGCCATCATGTCCTGCATGTCGGAGGAATCGGCGAAGATCGTCGGCGGCTCGCCGTTGGCCATCGGGGTCAGCACCGGCGCGTCGGCGTTGCCGCCCGACAGGGAGATCACCGAGACGCCGGTGAGCATCGCCGAGTCGAGCCGGGCGCGGGTGTCGGCCCGGAGCGGGGTCGCGGGATCGACCTTGATCGTGGCGAGCACCCGGCGGGGATCCTGCGGGGCGAGGCGGATATCGGTGACCTCGCCGACCTTGATGCCGTTGAAGTTCACGCTCGAGCCGCGCGACAATCCCCCGACCGAGCCGGAGAAGACGATGCGGACGAGCTGGCTGACCTGCCGCGACGAGCCGCCGGAGAGCCACAGCACGGTGCCGAAGCCCGCCAGGATGACGGCGATCGTGAAGGCCCCGATCAGGGCGTAGTTCGCGCGGGTTTCCATGCGCTCAACCTGCGGTTCTGGCCGGCGGAGATCCGGCCGGGCCTGGAGCCCCGGCTCCCGGACGGGAGCAGGGCGGGATCTGGGTGGGGCGGCGACCGGGCACCGGATCAGGCATCGGATCAGCGATCGGATCAGGCATGGGCCGAGGCGCCGCCCGTGGCGATGGTCCGGGCGCGCTTGCCGTGGAAGTACGAGCGCAGCCAGGGATGGTCGCTCGCCAGCATCTCGTCGATCGTGCCGGCGGCGATGATCTGGCCGTCGCCGAGCGCCGCGATGCGGTCGCAGGCGGTGTAGAGGCTGTCGAGGTCGTGGGTGACCATGAACACGGTCAGCCCCAGCGTCTCCTTGAGGGTCGAGACGAGGTCGTCGAACTCGCCCGCGCCGATCGGGTCGAGGCCCGAGGTCGGCTCGTCCAGGAACAGGATCTCGGGATCGAGCGCCAGGGAGCGGGCCAGGGCCGCACGCTTGATCATGCCGCCCGACAGTTCCGAGGGCAGCTTGTCGGCGGCGTCGGGCTTCAGGCCGACCATCTCGATCTTGAGCCGGGCGAACTCGTCGAGCAGGCGCTCGGACAGGTTCAGGTGCTCGCGCATCGGCACCTGGATGTTCTGCTTGACGGTCAGCGCCGAGAACAGGGCGCCCTGCTGGAACAGCACGCCCCAGCGCTGCTCCATCCGGCGCCGCTCGGCGTAGGTCAACGCGTCGACGTCCCGGCCGAACACCTCGATCGTGCCGGCCCGCTTGGGGTTGAGGCCCAGGATCGTCCGGGTCAGCACCGATTTGCCCTGGCCCGAGGGGCCGACGAAGCCCAGGATCTCGCCGGCGCGGATGTCCAGGCTCAGGCCTTTCAGGATGTTGCGGTCGCGGAAGCCGACCACGAGGTCGCGCACGCGGATGATCGGCGCGGGGCCATTCGGCGAGGCGGTCATCGGGGCATCCATCGCGGCGGCCTCAGAAGTCGATCGCGGCGAAGAACACCGCGAACAGGCCGTCGAGGACGATGACCATGAAGATGGACTTCACCACCGACGCGGTGACGTGACGGCCGAGCGATTCCGCGGAGCCCTCGACCGCGAAGCCCTCGATCGTGGCGATCACCCCGATGGTCAGCGCCATGAACGGCGCCTTGATCAGGCCGACCATGACGTGGTGCACGCCCACCGCCGCCTGGAGCCGGACCAGGAACTGGTCGAGGGTCAGGCCGCCGTAGAGCATCGCGGTGAGGCCGCCGCCGGCGAGCGCCGCCAGGTCGCCGATCAGCGTCAGCATCGGCAGGCCGATCATCAGCGCGAGCACCCGGGGCACGATCAGGATCTCGACGGGGTCGAGGCCCATGACCCGGAGCGCGTCGACCTCCTCGCGCATGCGCATGGAGCCGATCTCGGCGGTGATCGCCGAGCCGGAGCGGCCCGCGACCATGATCGAGGTGAGCAGCACGCCCATCTCGCGCAGGATCAGGAGGCCGATCAGGTTGACCACGAAGGTCTGGGCGCCGAAGCGCTGGAGCTGGAAGATGCCCTGCTGGGCGACGATGCCGCCGACGAGGAACGAGATCAGCACGATGATCGGCGTGCCGTTGAGCGCCACCTGCTGGATCTGGTTGATCAGGGCGTTGCCGCGGAACGTGCCGGGCCGCAGGGCGACGCGCCCGCAGGCGGCGATCAATTCGCCCAGGAAGGCGAGGGCGGTGACGAACTCGTGGCCGCCCTGCACGGTGCGGCGGCCGGTGGCGTCGAGCAGGCCGACGACCGGGCCGTGCCGCCGCGGCGGCGGCGCGTCCGGCTCGCGCAGCCGGACCTCGCCCAGCAGAATGTGGTGCTCCGGGCGGGCGCCGAGATAGGTGAGCGCGCTGCCCGCCTGCTCGATCTCGGCGCGGGTCCGCTCCAGGACCCAGGCGCCCAGGGTGTCGAGGCGCTCGATCCCCGACAGGTCGACCGCCACCGGCCCGGCGCGGCCGGCCGCCGCGATGCGCGCGGCCGCGGCCTCGACGGTCGGGGCCTGGTCGGCGGTCCAGCGGCCGTCGAGCGCCAGGCGGCCGTCGGCCGACCGGTCCCGCAGCGCGGCGCCGGCCAAGGCGCCGGGAACACTGCCCTCGCTCAGCAACACCCTTACTCCTCGATCGAGGCACCACCCTGCCCGGCGGTTATGACGACATTACGGTTGACGATCCGTCTCCAACCGCACCCCCAGCGCGCGGCGGGAGGCCAGGGCGAGGCCCAGTCCCGCGGCGGCGAGCGGCGCCATCAGCAGGAAGGCGAGGGGGCCGCCGGCCCGGTAGGCGACGCCGCTCACCAGGGTCGCGACCACCGAGATCCCGGCATTGACCGCGCTGAGGGTGCCCTGCGCCCGGCCCCGCGCGCCGTCGGGGGCGTAGGCCGAGACCGCCGCCATGGCGCCGAGCTGCGTCGCCCCGAAGGTCAGGCCGTGGAGGCACTGGAGCGGCACCAGCGCCGCGAGATGGTCGCCGAGGAGGTACATGCCGATCGCCCGGAGGATCGCCGCGACGGCCCCGGCGCCGAGGAGCCGCACCGGGCTGCGCCAGGCGGCGGGCAGGGCGGGCAGGCCGGCGAACAGGGCGATCTCGGCCAGCACGCCGATCGCCCAGAGCGCGCCGACCCAGGCGGGCGGGATGCCCTGGCCGGTCCAGTAGATGCTGCCGAACCCGTAGATCGCCCCGTGGCTCGCCTGGATCGCGGCCGCCGCGCCGATGCACAGCCAGAGCCTGGGCGGCAGCCGCTTCCGGCCGTCGCCCTCCGCCGACGGCGGCAGGGCCGCCACCGCGCGGCTGCGCCACGCCACCAGCGCCGCGCCGAGGGCGAGGCCGGTCAGGAGCAGCGGCACGGCGAGCCGGCCGCCGAGCGCCGTCAGCAGCACGCCGCCCGCGAGGTTCGCCAGCAGGAACGCGATGGAGCCCGCCATCCGGATCCGCGAGTAGGCGAGGCGGGCATCCCGGCGCACGGCGGCGAGCGTCAGGTAGTCGATGCAGGGCACGAGCGGCGCGCCGGCGACCGCGTTGAGCACGATCAGCCCGGCCAGCAGCGGCCACGCGATCCCGGCCGCGGCGGGCATCAGCGCGTAGGTCAGGCTCAGGGCGAGGCTGCCGAGCAGGATCAGCCGCCGGGGGCCGAGGCCGCGGTCGAGGAGGCTCATCAGCGGCGCCGTGGCGGCGATCCGCGTGGCGATCGGCAGGGCGAGGAGGACGCCGATCACCCGGGCATCCAGCCCCAGGGCGTCGAGCCACAGGGGCATGAACGGCATCGCGATGCCGATCTCGGTGAACACCACGGCGTAGAGCAGCGACAGGCGCGCCGGGCCGGACGGGCGGGGCAAGGCGGGTCTCGACGAGCGGGGAGGGGGCGGAGGCGGAGCCGGGAGGGCGTCCGTAAGCCCCCGTTAAAGGGCCTCTGTCAAATTCCCGGGGATCGGTGCGCACCGGGGCGGGCCGCCGCCGCGCCCGCATCGAGCGTCCAGAGAGGCCCATGTTCGGTTCCGTCAACCCGAGCGCGCACGCGTCGGCCGAGTACGAGGCGATCGAGGCGACGATCAGCGCCAGCGAGCGCGGCCGCTGGTTCCTCGCCGAGTATGCCCGGCGCAACCGGGGTGCCGAGACCGAGGTGCTGCTCGGGGCGATCGCGCGGCTGGAGCGGAGCGTCACCGCCGACCGCGGGCAGGAGGCCTTCGGGCACCTGCGCGGCAACCTCCTCGACATGGCCGACGCGATCAGCCGGACCAAGGGCGAGATCGCGGCGCTCAACGCCCCGAACGGCGACGAGACCCGTCTGACACAGGCGTCCCTCGCTCTCGACGCCATCGTGCGCGAGACCGAGCAGGCGACCTCCGACATCCTCAGCGCCGCCGAGTCGATCCAGGAGGCGGCCTGGACCCTGCGCGAGCGCGGGGCCGACGCGCAGGCCTGCGACGCCCTCGACCGCCACGCGACCGCGATCTACACGGCCTGCTCCTTCCAGGACCTGACCGCGCAGCGCACCGCCCGGATCGTCTACACCCTGCGCTACCTGGAGGACCGGGTCTCCGCGATGATCGCCATCTGGGGCGAGGACGCGGTGCGGGTGCCGCCCCACCGGGGCGCGCGGCCGGACGGCGAGCCGGCCGACCTGAACCAGAGCGACATCGACCGCTACATCGCCATGGACGTGCCGGCCGTCACCGTGGCGGCCCTGGTGGCCCGCCCCGGCAGCCCGGCGCTGCACGAGGACCTGGTGTTCCTGCCGGTCCAGGCGGAGGCCCGGGCGCCGGAGACCGAGCCCGCGGCCGAGATGCCGGCCGGGCTGGCCGGCGCCTCGCCATCCGCGCCTGAGCCGGTGGCCGAGACGGACGGCGACGTCGAACCGGTCGAGGCGGCCGGGCTCGCGGACGCGTCGGACACGGACCTGGGCACCGCGCTGGCGGACGGATCGGAGGCCGCACCTGCGGCCGACCCTGAATCTGGCGCGACGACCGATCTGGAGGCCGACGGGGCGGTCGATTTCGGGCCCCTCCCGGAGGACGGCCCGGAGATGGTGCCGGAGCCGGCCCCGGAGGTCGCCTCCCCGCCCGCCGCCGCGACGTTCGCCGAGGCCACGCCGGAGCCCGACGCCGCGACCGGAGCGGTCGAGGAGGATCTCGCGCAGGACATCGCGCAGGACATCGCGCAGGACATGGCGGAGGACATGGCGGGGGACTTGGCCGACCTCACCTGGGGCGAAACCGTCGCGGCGGCCCCGGAGCCGGCGATGCCGCCGGAGGAGCCGGCCCTGAGCTTCGCCGAGATCGACGCGCTGACGCCGGAGCAGCGGCTCGCGCTGTTCGCCTGACAGGCTCCGACCGGGCCTCGGCGCCGACGCCGCGCGGCGGGGCGGTTCGACAGGCGCGCCACGGCGCGGACCCTGCTATCAGGGGCGCCCCCGGCAACCCCGAGCACGCGCATCCGTGGCCCTGCACCTGATCAAGCTCTGCGTCGGCCCCGCCACCATCGCCGACCTCGAGGCCCGGCAGGCCCGGTTCCGGGAGGAGGCGCTCCGGGACGGCCGGCAAGCGGCCCCGTTCCACGTCACCCGCACCCTGCCCAAGCGCCACCGGGAGATCACCGGCCACGGTTCGATCTACTGGGTGATCCGCGGGACGCTGTCCTGCCGGCAGGCGATCACCGCGATCGAGCCGCTCACCGGGGAGGACGGCATCCCGCGCTGCCGCCTGGTCTTCGATCCCCGGCTCGTCCCGGTGGCGCCCCGGCCCTACCGGCCGTTCCAGGGCTGGCGCTACCTCACGGCGCGCGACGCGCCGGCCGATCTCGGGGCCGAGGCTTCCGGGGACCTCGCCGAGATGCCCGAGGCCCTGCGGCGCGAACTGGTCGGCCTCGGCCTGCTGTGAGGGCGGGGCGGCGCCCGCGCCGCCCGGTCCCGCGCGCAACGTCAGGATGCGGGGGCGGGTGCGACGGATCTCGTCGTCCCCGGCGTGTGCCCCGCCGGCGCCGCGAACGGCCCCGGCGGGATCGGTCCTACGCCCCGTCGAAGCGCCCGCTGGCATGGGCCAGCATGGTGTAGACCTTGCCGGTCTCCGAGGTCAGGTAGGCGTCGGTGCGCTTGGCGTCGCTGTCGTTCTTGACCACGTCGCCGAGCAGGCGCTCGAACTCGCTGACGTAGCGGTCGACGCTGCGGCGGAACTCCGCGTCGGTCCTGTAGCGGCGCTGGATCTCCGCGAAGGTCGCCCGGCCCTGCGGCGTGTAGATCCGCGGGTCGAACAGGTTCGGCTCACCCCGGCGGTACCGCTCCCACAGGTCGACCGCGGTCCGGTGCTCGATCATCTTGGCGATGTCGGTCGAGATCGTGTCGAGGGCGATCCGCCCGGTCTCGGCGGCCGCCACCGCGGGGCGGCGGGCCGGCGCCGCGGGCGCCGGGGCGGCGGCCGGCGCGTCGGTCGCCGGCTCCTCGTCGTCGTCCAGCGAGGCGCGGGTCAGCAGGTCCGACAGCCAGCCGCGCTTGTCGCCGGCCTGCGCCGGGCGGGCGGGCGCGGCCGGGCGCGCCTCGATCTTGGCCGCGGCGGCGCGGGGCGTCGGCGCGGGGGCCGGCAGGGCCGGAGCCGCGGGGGCCACCGTCGGCATCGACGGTGCGGGCGCGGGGGCCGCGGCGGTCGGCGCCGCCGCGACGGCCCGGCCGCCACCCTCCGCGACCCGGCGCTGGGCCTGCGGCTGGGCGACGTCGACCGAGCGGCCGGAGCGGGAGACCAGGGACGACAGCTCGTTGAGGGCCTTGATCTGGTCCGCCACCACCCGGCGCATCTCGCCGGTGGCGTCCTGCGTCTCGCGCGGCAGCTCGAGGACGCCCTTGGCGAGCTCGGCGCGGGTCGCGTCGAGTTCGCCGCGGATCGAGCCCGCCATCTCGCGCAGGGCCGAGAAGGAGTCGCCGAAGCTGGCCTGGGCCTCCTGGAAGCCGCTGCGCATCTCGCGGGCCGCCTCCTCGATGACCTGCCGGACGCCCTGGGCGGCCTTCTCGCCCTCGGCGCTGGCGCTGTCCTTCAGGTCGGCGAAGGCGCTCGTCACCGAGGCCCCGGCCCCCTGGGCCGACTGGGCCAGGGACTCGCCGACGCTGCGGGCGCGCTCCTCGGCGGCGCGCAGGGTCTGCTCGATGGTCTGCGCCAGGGCGGTGCCGTTCTGCTCCAGGGCCGCGGCCCGGGCCTCGAACGCGGCCAGCGCCTCGGTCAGCTTGGTCTCGCGGCCCGACAGGGCCGAGTCGAGCCGCTCCTCGATGGCCGCCAGGGAGGCCGCGGCCCGGTCGAGGGCCGCGACGTGCGCGGCGGTCTGCTCCCCGAGCGAGCGGCCGCGGCCGTCGAGGGTCTCGGCGAGGCGCGAGGCCTCGCTGAGCGCCCCGTCGGCGGCGCCGCGCAGGGCCTCGACCTGGGCCGACACGCCGGCGCTGGCGCGGCCGGTCTCGGCGGCGATGCGCTCCAGCGCCCCCTGGACCTGCTCGATCCGGCCGGCGAGACCCTGCTCGATCGCGCCGAGATTGGTGTCGGCGCCGGCCACGAGGTCGGTCAGCGCCGTGTTGGCGGCCTCGATCCGCTGGAGCAGCGCGCCGAGCTCGCGGCCCATCCGGTCGTTGGTCTCGAACAGCTCGGAGAGGGTGCGGCCGGCACCGTCCTCGACGGCGGCGCGCAGCAGCTCGGCCGAGGCCCGCGACTGCACGGCCAGCTCCTCGGTCCGCTCCCGCAGGCTCTCGGCCAGGGGCACGCCGGTCTCGGCGAGCGTCCGCTCGATCGCCTCGGCGCGGTCCGACAGCGCCCGCGACAGGTCCATCATCGGCCCGTCGATGGCGCCGCGCAGGCGCTCGACATGGCCTTCCAGGCTGTCGCCGACGGCGCGGCCGCTGCCCTCGACGCTCGCGAGCAGCGCGCCGCCGCGCTCCTCGATGGCGCGCACGAGGGTCTCGGCGCTCTCGGCGAGACGGCGGGACAGGGCCTCGCCGCGGGCATCCACCAGGGCGCCGAGCGCCGTGGCGCGGCGCTCGAACCCCGCCCCGAGGGCCTCGGTGCGGGCGTCGATCAGGCCGGCGAGCGCGGCCTCGCGGCGGCTGAGCGTCTCGGCCAGCGCCGCGTTGTGGGCGTCGACCTGCTCGGCATGGGCGCGGGCCCGCTCGTCGAGGGCGGCGACCAGGGCCGCCGTGCGCTCGTCCATGAGGCCCGCGAAGGCCTCGTGGCGGTCGTCGAAGGCGGTGGCCAGGGTGTCGGCCCGCTGCGCCACCAGGGTCGCGAACAGCCGCATGCGGCTGTCGATGCGCTGCGTGAAGGCGTCGGCGCGGGCGTCGACGCCGCGGGCCAGGGCCTCGCTCTGCGCCTCGACGGCCTGCGCCAGGGCCGCGGTGCGGCCCTCGACCACGCCGTCCAGGGCGCGCAGCCGGGCGTCGAAGGTCTCCACGAGGGTGCCGGTCCGGTCCTCGACGGCGCCGTCCAGGGCGCG